>CAUZKS010000045.1:0-10828 GCA_963580625.1 Dehalococcoidia bacterium
TTCGGTTAATGCGTCAAAGGCTTCCTCGGCTCCGGCTGCCTCACCGGATGTACCCAGGCCGACTCTCACCCACGGCTTATCACCCGCGGTCAGTGACAGCCACTCGGCGTCAGCCTTCTGGCGCAGTTCAGAGAAAGCTACAGACATACGGCCCCACTTGCGTCTGTCTGGGTCTGGGTCTGGGTCTGGGTCTGGGGTGAGATTCTCACTGGGTGTCCTTCAGCTTGCCGACGACCGCTGCCGCCGAATCGGGCGATATGCGGCCCTTCATGTGATGGTCCACCGCGATTACCGGAGCGAGTGCGCAGGCCCCAAGGCACGTGCTGTACCGGAGTGTCAGCTTGCCGTCGGCGGTCTCGCCTTCCTCTGTGATTCCGAGCTCGGAATGAATTCTATTCATCACATCCTGAGCGCCGTTCAGGTGGCAGGACGGTCCCCAGCACACGTCTACTGTGTGATCTCCCGGCGGCGTGAATCTGAAATTTGTGTAGAACGACGCCACACTCCACACATCATTGATGGTGGATTTCACGTGCGTGGCGGTCTCTTCTATGGCCTCATCCGGGATGTAATGAAGGTCATCCTGGACTGCGAGCAGTGACGAGAGCACGGTAACCGTCGGCTGCCGCTGGGATTGCAGTGCCTTTCGTGACCGATCTCTCAGTTCGTCACTGGAGGGCGACTCGTCGCTGGCGGACGTTATGCCGTCGCTCAAGCGTGGCTCCTCGATCTGGAAAAAATTGACTTTGCTACGGGAGTCACAAATATAGCAGGGCCGTTCGTAGCCAGCAATCGGCGGATACGCGTATTCCCGGGTCCGGGATGTGGCTTCAGTAAGTGCGTCACTATCCTGCTCATCCGTTCAACAACTCCAGCACCCTGTCATGAAGCTGGCCATTCGTGGCGATCAGGTTTTCGAGATCAATGCCCCGTTTGCCATCCAGATCGGTGGCCCTGCCGCCGGCCTCTTCGATGATGGTAGGCATCGGCGCAACGTCCCAGATGTTCATCTCGGGGTCTATGTGGATATCGATACGACCCGTGGCAACGAGCAGGTAGCCGTAGCAGTCGCCCCAACCGCGATCTTCGGATACCACCTTGCGCAGGCGGTCGTAACCGGCAAAAGTCCCGACTGCGTCGAAGGTTTTAACAGAGGTAGAAGTCATGAAAGCGTCAGCGATATTGGACACGTCTGACACACGCGCCGGGCGCACTTCATCTGGAAGCGTTTCGCCCTCTTGAAGTGGGGAAACCCGGTTCGCCCACCATGCGCCGAGGCCATTACCCGCCCAGACGATCTCGTTAAGAGCGGGTAATGCGACCACACCGGCCACCGGTTGACCGCCCAGTTCCAGCCCAATTGTGGTCCCCCAGAGCGGAACACCGCGGATGAATGACTCCGTGCCGTCCACAGGGTCCAAGTACCACCGGTATCCGGTGCTGCCGGACTGCTCTCCGAACTCTTCCCCGAGGATCGCGTCGTCCGGGAACGACTCACTCAGGCTCGCCCGGATCAACTGCTCGGCCTCGCGATCCGCACGAGTTACTGGAGACGCGTCGGACTTTCGGTCGATTACGAGGTCGGTCGACTGGTAGTAGCCGAGTGCGTGTTCGCCGGCCGCCCGTGCGACGCCAACGGCAAACTCAAGCCGGGATCGGAGTTCGTTTTTATCCGTTCCAGGCATCAAGTTCACCTATCGGCAATGGCTCAGGCGGCGATACCGCAAGAGCGATCTAGACCGCGCCTTCCGGCGCGCCCGCCATGCGTGCAACCGCTACGTCTTTGGTCGTGTCACGTTGGATGGTCGGCGTGAACGTGATGTCGTCGATCATCGTGCGCGCCGGTAGCGTCGCGGCAAGTAGGATGCCCTCCGCTATGTCTTCCGGGAGCATCATGGTTGAACGAGCTTCGGCGTCCGGCACGTGCGGGCGGTTGTTCAAGATGGGGGTGTCCACCTCGGCCGGGTAGACCGTGGTCGCCCGGATCCCGCTCTGACGCAGTTCGGTCCTCAGGTTATCCATGTACATCTTGGCGGCCGCTTTGGCAGGCCCGTAAGCGACACCACCGAGCAGGCCTCCGCGAAGTGCAGCCATCGACGACACCAGAATCACGGTGCCCTCTCCGCACTCAAGCATGGGCGGGAGGAGCAGCCGGGTCAGCTGGGCAGGCCCAGCCGCGTTTACTGCGTACACGCTGTCAAACTCTTCGCGGGAAATCCAGCGAACGCTTCGGACTTTGGAGCTGTGCCCAGCGTTATTGACCAGAATGTCGATCCGGCCGTGCTTCTCAAGTGCATACGCGGCCAGTGCCTCGATGTCTTCCTGAACTTCCATGTCGGCCGTCTTAGCGGTGATCTTCCCACCGGATGCCGTGATCTCTGCAACCACATCGTCCAGCGGCGCCTGTCGCCGACCTGCAATTACCAGCTCAGCGCCCTCTGCGGCGAACATCGCCGCAGTGCAGCGTCCGATTCCGGTTCCGGCGCCCGTAATAAGGGCGACCTTGCCGTCCAACTTGCCCATGGAACGTCCTCTCAGTGAGTTAGTTCTTGTTTGAAATCAGGAGACACCAAATGGTCCCAAATAAACCTAGAAAAGCCGCCGAATTCTAGCACAGGGTCATTGCCATGACGGGCTATTTTGAAGATGTCTTGGAGCTCGATTCGTCCCGGCGCTAATACTCTCTTGGCTTCACATCGTGAAAAAGCCGACACCGTAGGGGGCGGCGCTTGCCCCGCCCTCGGTCCATGACTATCCGCCCGATAAGGCCCCTACATCTCAACCACCCCGCAACATCGTCGCGGCGATCTCTCGCCCCATGCGGATGCTGTAGTTCGTCCCGCGGTCCTCCGGGTAGATCTGCGTCGTGTTCGCCAGGAACAGCTTTGAAATGGGCGTCTGGTGCTCCGGGATGTGCTGTGAGTAGTTCGTACCGATCACGGGCTGGGCGGCGCTCACCCGGTTCACGTGGACGCGTGTAATCCATGAGCGCTCAAACTCAGGGTTAAACCGCGGCAGCCACGGGGCGTACACCTCAAGCAGCTCTTCGTCCGACATCAGAAAGAGTTCACTCTGGCGCTCGACGTAGTTGGTCAGATAGAGGACGTTGCTTCCGCCGTACAACTCTTTTTCCATCAGGTTTGTGTGCTCAATCAGTCCCAGGAACGGCACCTCGTGATCGGCGATGTTCATCCAGTAGACGGACGTGAGCGGATGTGTCATCTCGAGGATCATGACAACAGCCCCCATGTACTCAACCGCACCCAACTTCTTCAGATAGGTCTCGGGCAGATCCACCAGCCCGGGGAACGCAAAAGACGGGACGGTGGACAGGATAAGGTCGAAGTTCTCTTCGGTCTCGGTACCATCCGGATGTTTGACCCGTAACCCTGTCGCCGCACCGTCCTCAACCAGCACATGGGTCACGGGGGTTTCGAGATATACCTGTCCGCCCATGGACTTGATACGTTTCTCAAGGGTTTCAAACACCTCGTCAAAGCTGTTTATCGGGTAGCCAAGTTTCTCCCTACCCAGTCGATCACGTGACGCAAACCTGGTCTGGATCTTGCTCCAGAACCAGGGCATGGCGACGCTCTCGAACCGGTCACCAAACTTGCCCCTCAGCAGCGGCTCCCAGACCTTTGAGTAGATCGACGCCCCGGCGTTCTCTCGGATCCATTCAGCGGCCGTGGTGTCCTCCAGCGCGCGCCAGTCCTTCATGCGCTGGAGCTTTTTAGCGACCATCCCCATCCGAATGCGGTCACGAAAGGACAGTGCGCTGAACCTCAGCAGGTCTATCGGCGTGCTCCAGGGATACACCTTGTGGTCCGTGTAGATGCCCACGCGTGAAGGTATCCACCGCATCGATTCGCCAATTCCAAGCTCGTCCATGATTCCAAGGATGGCGCTGTCGTTGGTGAACAGGTGGTGATACCCGCGTTCCAGCCGCCCGCCTCCGACCTCAATGGTCGACGCCTGCCCGCCGACAAAGGGCGCGGCTTCGTAGACGGTCACGCCGTGGCCCGCTCTGGCGAAATCGTATGCAGCGGAAAGTCCCGCCGCGCCCGCGCCGATCACACCTATTCGCATCTATTTACTTTCATTTTTATGAACATGTATTCAGGTATACGACCGGCTCCGCAAGAGCGCCTTTTAAATTGTTGATTTGGTCGGCACGGGAGGGTCATCGGTTAAATTGTCGCCCTCTTCACCCGCCTGTGCCAGTCGGGTCCTCCCCAGAAGCGATTTCAGCGATGTGTGATCGAACAAGAGAACCGCCAGGCCCAACAACGTAACCGGCAGCAGCAAGGCTATGTGCGCCGTCAAGACGTACGCGCCCGCTTCCGCCTCGGTAACACCAAGCGCCACCAACGTTGCTGCGCCAAAAAAGTTAAATGGACCCACCCCCCCCGCAGTGGATGGCACCACCAACGCCAGGTTGGCGATCGCCATGAACAGGCTGATCGCAGCGATCATCTCTACGCGCCCACCAAAGGCGGAATCGATATCGAAGCCGAGCGCGATCACGTACAGCATCAACACTTCGGCCGTCCAGATCGGCAGGGACAGGAGCAGCACAGCGACTAGTGCACGTGGTGTCCTTACGACGGCCAGACCCTCAAGTAGTCGCCTGGCAAGCTCGAGAAGTTTTCCCTTGATACCGGCCGGCACGAAAAACATCATCCGTTCGATCAGCCGGACAGTTGTGGCGGGATCAAGTACGACGATAGCCGCGATGATCGCCGTGACCCCTATGAATGGGAGTAAGGAAAGCGCCAGCAATATCGGGGCACCGCCCGGCAGGTCGTCGGCGACGCGCCCAAGCAGGTCGCCCACCGGCAACACCCAGACCGCCGCTATCACGAAGAACAACACGAACACGTCGAACACCCGCTCGACCGCTACCGTGCCAAATGCAGACGCCGGGTTGACCCCTTCTCGCAGTCCAACGTAGTAAGACCGAACGACTTCACCCAGCCGCACCGGGAGGATGTTGTTCGCCATGTAGCCAACCACCACCACCGGGAATAACGACCGTTTGGGACTCTCGATAAGGGGCCTGAGAAGGTAGCGCCAGCGCAGGCTGCGGAAGTAGACGGCCGCTAGGTAGAAGAGGAGCGATGGGGCGACGTACCAGAAGTTGGCCTCACGCACGACTTCTTGTACGTCGTTTATCGGAAGAAACAGGAGCGCAAATACGGTGAGGAAGGCGGCACTAACTAGAAGTCCGGCCCACACACTTCGCTGGGAGATCACCAACTTGTCCTACTGCCCAACTGGATGTACGACCGGCAGCGCGTCCCATCCTCGATCAACGCCCGTTCCGAGTACGAAGCGATCGTCATTCCAGTGCTCTGAGCGGGATGGCATCATCAAAGTATACAAACGCGTCCTCGGAACCAATCGATTGCGACATCTCTCGGTACACGAAGAAGTTCAATGCGTTTTGCCACCGACTCGGACGCACCAGCGTGTTGAAGAACTGACTCCATGTCGTCTGCTTGTACGTCTCCGGGAACCACTGACGGTGAGGGAATCTACGTCCCTCAGTGAAGCCTTCTGCCGTGGCGGCCCTTGCGATGTTCTCGTTACGTGTGTGGACGATCGCCACATACGCGTCGCTTGGGCCTTCCGGACGCGCGAATCCGAGGTTGGCATACGAAACATCGGTGTAGTCGCGGAGATACCAGGTCCAGGGCCATGTAAAGCCGCTGGCACCGTCGATAATGACCTTCATACCTTCGCCCTCTCGGGTGAGACTCGCCGCCGCCTCTATCTCCTGTGCGAGGCCCGCGAGAGCAGGAGATGTCTGGGTGTAAACAAGGAGTTCCGTCGGGACATCCGGGTCCTGGTAGGTCGCCACCCAACCCGTCCTTACGGTGAGTATCGCCATCAGACCGACAACAGCCACGGCGGTCAGCCCCAGCGCCTGCCGTGAGCCGATACAGCGTGTGAGCCAGAACAGCCCCACTGCGAGCAGCGCGAGGATCCCAAAAAGCACCACAGCGCCGGCGGCCACCTCAAGACCGCCAAGCCCGGGCTGGTCATCGTCCAGGAATATCAATCTCCACAGGACGATCACGGCGATCGGCACGCCCACGAACACGTAGTACCCGCCTCGCGCCAGTGACGGCCTCCAGTGGAGGGTCGACAGGAGGTCCCCTAGCGCCTTCCCGGCGAGGAATATGAACGGCAGAACAACCTGAACTTCAAGCCACGGCATCTTCTCGCCCGCCACCGAGTAAGCGGCGAAGGTCGCCAGCGGCCAGTACGCGAGGAAACGGGTGAAAGCGTCTCCCTTGAAGGCGTAATAAACAGCCCCTATCAGGCCGATAGTCGCCGGAAGGAACTCATACACACTAGTCAGCATCACGTAGTAGTAGTCGGGCTGTCCGCCCCGTGCCACGTCCTGCTGGGCCACCCAGTAACCGAGACCCTGCCACAGGCCGGATGCGAGCCCGCCCCAGTTCGTAAAAACCGAACTGAAGAGCACCACAAATATGCTCGCCGCTATGGCAAACCCGATTAGCCACACCCGTCGATTCCACATCAACCCGATCACGACGGCGGACACAATCAAGAACGTCGTAATCACCACGGCAACAATTTCGCCCGTCCCGTCGGCGACGCCAAGAGGCAGGCCGGTAGTTACATCATCGTTGGCGAGTGTGAGTCCAAGCACGCCCTGGAGCAGCCCGGACACCGCGCCGATCATCGGCAGAGTCAGGGTTACGATCACCACCAGCATCCCACCGGCCGGGTTCCATTCAGAGATCTTCCGGCGGCCCCAGACCCATCCGAGCACATCCGAGCGTGCCATAACGAGTAGCGGTATCGCGACCAGCGCCACGACGATGTACTGCGTTTCCTTCGTGGCGAAGCCCAGTGCCACGAGCGCCGCTGTGAGATATATGTATCGAGGGCGGCGATCGTCCATGTAGCGCCACACCATCGCCACCAGCACAACCGTCCACACAGCAACAAATATGTCGTTACGGGCGAAGCGGCTGAAGTAGAGCAGCGAAGGTGAAAACGTCAGCATGCCAGCGATCAGCAACGCCGACACGTTGCCAAGACGTTTACGCAGCAACAACGGCGTGAGGATCAGCACGGCGCCAAATAACGCCGGTGCAAGCCTGAGACTGAACTCGTTGTCGCCGAACAGGAAGAACGACCCCGCCGTTATGTGAAACATGAAGGGGCCGTGCATGAGAGGATCGTGCGAGTATCCAGATCCGTTGAAGAGCAGCCACGAGAAGTAACCGTGAAGGCTCTCGTCGTGATGGACCGCTCTACCTCCCAGATCGTACAGCCGCATTCCAAGCGCCACCACGAACAGCGCAAGATATACGCCGGACTCCCATCGGAACGGCAGATCGCGGCGCCAGCCGCGACCGCTTACGGGCGGAGACTCCGCAAGTTCTGATGCTGAATCCGGTGAGCCGATCTCCGGCCAGCCGCCAGCATTTGTCGGAACGATCTCGACCCAGCGACCGCTTTCCCATCGGCCGCGCACGGTTACACCCGCGGTCGATGCCGCCCGGCGTCCCTCAAATGAGATCGTCGTCTCCTCTCCGGTCAATGCGTTAACTCCCGCCAACGTCAATTATTACGTAATCACGCGGTCCAAAATCTGTCCCATCGACCGGATAGACACGTTCGCCGATCTTCTCGATGCGATCAAGGTCAAGATCGGGGTAAGTTGACCGTTCGCGAGGGCCAATCACTATGTAATCGATCTCGTAGCGTTCCAGAATTGCCCTCGTCTCGTCGATTTCTTCATCGGAATTAGTGGAATAAATCCGCTCCACATCCCCCTGCCTGCCGGCAAACGAGGAACGGCCGCCACGCCACTGTTCCTCGTGGAACGTCCATCCCAGCACAGTCGGTATCCCGGTGGAGGATGAGATACGGCCGAAATCTGTGTAACTACCTCCAACCGCCTCTACCAGTACTGCATCGTTGCGGGCATTTTCTGACAGCCAGTCGATCGCGGAAGACTCTGTCGCCCGAAAATTCTCTATGAATGCCGTTCCGTCCAGGTTTCGGTCCCCGGAGAATCCGTTTGTTCTGCTGTCCAGGGAGGCTGCCGGATAGTACAACGCTCCTAACACCATTACGGCGGCGACCACGGCCCCGGTTTCACTTACGGATCTGCGAATACCTCTCCAATTCTCATGGCTGCGCACCCAGAAATGAAGTCCGTAGGCTCCAACTACACCCAGGATTATCCACACCTGGTAGTACAGCTTAAAGACCGTGTTCATGCGGTTCGCAAACAGGTCATTGATGTACAGAAGTTCCGCCCCGTACACCATGTACAGGGCCATTGTGAGCAACCCCAGGGCAAACACCAGGGTGTCCGAAACCGAGCTGCGGGCGTAGTGGAGCAAGGCGAGCATAGACATCCCCGAAAGGAGAGCGAGCGGGAGCACATCCCAGGCACGCCGGAACAGATCTGACGTCGTAGCGGAGTCGTTTGTGGCCAGATGGACGACCGCCCAGATTACGTATGGAACAGCGATCGCCAGCAATACGGCCATCAACGGGGCTACGTCCGCGCGGCCTAGTGGCCCGGAAGATGTGACACCGGCCTGCGCGTCCACATCCTGATCATCAACCACGCCGCTGTCTCGCCCGGGCCTGACCCGATGCACATAAACGCGCACCACCCGAACAGATACCGTCAGCCATAAGGGTGCGAGCAGGACCACGAACATGGACCACACCGTGAGCATGTGAATTGGGCGTGTCGCGTATTTTGCAGCGCCTATCGGAGCGCTCCAGTCCACCTGGCTGCTGAACGTCCCAAAGTAGAATCCGGCAAATATCGCCATCCCGAGACACAGTACTAGCAACGTCGTCCCCAGGCCCCTGAGCACTGCTAACGGGAGGGCCATCGACTCGTCCCGGTACATCTTGACCGTCACGACGATCAACACGAGCGCCGCCGCTAAGCCCAGGTCCCACGCATTGATGAAACCCAGCGCTCCGACCGTGATCGACAGCAACAACCACTGCATCGGCTGGCCGATCATGCGACCCGGTCTTCCGGCGCCCGGCCTCAAGAACAGGTTTAGCGCCAGGCCGAGAACGAGCAGTACGAACGGGATCGATATCAGGTGCGGGTGCAGGTCCCCCAGCAACAGGCTGAAGAACGGAAACTCCTGGATAGTGAAATCCAGCCCGAAATTTGTTGCAGCGATCGGCACGATATCGAACGTGTTGATGACCCGCGATGAATGCCACCACCACCAGTGATTGTCGGGTCGCCAACTGTTGGCGGTAGCCCCGCCATCGGCGCCTTCAATCGCCACGTCGTTTATGGCGAGCCAGTCGTAAAAACCTTCCGAGCCGAGCGATGTTCCGGCCCCAAACTCCCAGAGACCCGCGTAGTTGGACGCCACGAGCAACAGCACGGCAGCGGACGCGGCGATCGGGAGCGCTGCCCGATCCCTGAGTCGACCGGTCAGGATCATTCCGTACGCCACGGAGAACGCCGCAGACGCCGCCATTCCAGCGATCAGTGCCAAGGACAGGTTGAATCCGACCGATGTCACAACCCCAGACATCTGTCCGATGCCGCCGAGGATCCAGTAGCCAAAGTAGTAGTAAGCCACCGCCTCGCCCGCCAGCCAGGGGTCTGTCGGGGGTGCGCTTCCCGAAACCGTGGCCGCGTTGAGCATCAACAGTTCCATCGGTTTCTCGGTGCCGGAGATGTCCGGTTGGTGTGACCTTATGAATGCCCAGGCGGCGAAAAACAGGAGAAACAGGAGCTCTCCGGCGAGTAACGCCGGCCACTCTTTCTTCACGAATCGACCGAACCGATGCCGGCGTCCCCGGAGTATCCACACCGAAGCCCCGGCAAATACGGCCGTCACGAGCCAGTACGCCGCGCCCGAATTTGGAAGCAGCCCCATGTCGCTGGCGAGCCACACGGCCCCGCCCACCAGGATCAGGCCCAACGGTTTGGCAAGTCCCGCGCCGCGGTCGCGAAGGTATGGCAACGAGATCCATACGATCGGCAGAGAAATTAGGCCGATAACCTCCACAGTTACCAGCCAGCGCAGGGTTTCAGTCATCGAATATCAGCAGCCTCACGCTGCGTGCTTGTAACGCCGGAATTCTCAGGTGTTCCTGAGAGTTGAAGGACGTCGGATCTGGCTCCCACGGTGTTTAATTTTGACTATCCAGAATACGAACTGGCGCGGAAACAAGGACTCGTAGCATCGGAACGAGTTAAGCCAGAGATTAACCTGAGATTCCCGAGGCCTCTTCGGGGAGAAGAGCGTCCACGAACTCGGCCGGGTCGAACACCGCCAGATCGTCCAGCGTCTCGCCCGTTCCTATGAATAGCACCGGGAGGTCCAGTTCTCGGGCGATCGCCAGCACTATTCCGCCGCGCGCAGTACCGTCCAGTTTGGTCAGAATCACCCCGTCACACTCGACAGCTTCGGTGAACGATCTGGCCTGTATCAGGCCGTTCTGTCCGGTTGTGCCGTCTATCACCAGTAGCACCCGTTGCTCAAAGTCGCCGGCCTGTTTCGTTATGATGCTCTGGACTTTCTTCAACTCGTCCATCAGGTTCGTCTGGGTATGCAGGCGGCCTGCGGTATCGATGATCACCAAGTTGGCGTTACGCGCCCGGGCGGCCTCCATCGCATCAAAGGCGACCGCTCCTGGGTCGCCCCCGGCCTGGTGGGCGATCACATCGACACCCACCCGTTCGCCCCAGATCTGAAGCTGCTCGATGGCGCCAGCCCTGAACGTATCAGCCGCTGCGAGTATTACCTTTTGATCATTGGCTTTTGCCGTATGGGCCAGTTTG
>CAUZKS010000046.1:0-10823 GCA_963580625.1 Dehalococcoidia bacterium
ACATCAACTCGACGGCGTCTTGGTCTGCGAGGTAGTCGCTGCCCTTTATGGTGTCCAGCGCGTGGCCTTCCCAATCATCCCCGCGGTCAGTCATCGGCGCGTTGATTCCACCCTGCGCAGCGTTTGAGTGGCTGCGGATTGGATGCACCTTGGTGATCACCGCAGCATCTACACCCATCCGGGCGGCCTCTATAGAGGCCCTGAGCCCGGCAAGGCCGGCACCGATTATTAGAACGTCGTGTTCGTACATCCGTTACCTCTTGCTTGCGGCGGCATGTAGTTCAGTAAGCGCCTGCCAGAGCGCGTGTTTGTTAAGCGATTTGCCATACAGGACAGGTAGTTTAAATTGCGTATTCACGCTGGGATCATCAATTCCGGGCAAAGGTATAAAGCGGACAGTAGCGCAGCGATACTTTTCGAATCGACTATCTTGCCTGCGCGTATCAGGTCAGGAATATCTGAAATAGGTGTCCGGGCGAGTTCAACGTCCTCATCTTCGTCTTGTGGGAGGGAGGATGTCGTGAGCCCGGTCGCCATAAATCCGTGCATGTACTCGGTAGAGATGCTGGGGGCCGCCCAGAAACCGGGCAACGGCTCAAGGTGTGCGGCCGTGTGGCCTGCTTCTTCCTGGAGTTCGCGAAAGGCGGCGTCCCTCGGCTCTTCTCCGGGGTCGATGTGTCCGGCGGGCGCTTCAAGTAGTACGGACTGCACCGCATGGCGCCACTGTTTGACCAGTAGAACGTATCCATCGTCCGTTACCGGTATCACGACGACCGAATCTGACTGTTCAACCACACCCCGTTCAAGTGTCGGACGGTTTCCCAGTTGGATAGTGTCCACACGCATTTTTACTCGGTGGTCGTTGTATACCTGTCGGGAAACGACGGTTGTAGTGGTCAGCATCGGGTAAATATTACCTCAGTGACCGGCGTTATCGTGGCGTTCTTCTTCATCGCTGCCCTCACGCGTCAACGCCCCCTGACGCATCCCCAGTCGCCGGGTCAAAGACTGGTAGAAAGCGGCGGGTGGGTGCTTGCGGAGAAATCGTGCCCGGAATTCGCTCGTCTCGACCTGAACGGTGGTGCCAACGGCGATTGCTCGATCGACAAACCCATCGATGCTAAGCATGCCGCCGGCCTCGTTCTCCACCGTGATGCTTACGACGGCTTCGGGCCTTAGCAACAACCCGCCCTGGAGACTCATGTGCGCGGCGATCGGCTTCAAAAGGAAGGCCCCGCTGGTGGGGTTCATCACCGGCCCGCCAAGTGCGAGGCCGTATCCGGTGGAGCCGGTTGCGGTGGATATCACGAGACCGTCACCGCGGTAAGTGACGATGCGCTGGCCATCTACGACAGTTTCAAGATCGACCACGCGAATGGACGCTCCCCTGCCCACCACTACATCGTTTAAAGCGTGAAACGGCGCTTCGGTTGAATCGATCACGGTGGCGCGTATCATCGCCCGATCTTCTATCCGCGGTCCCTTGCCATCCAAGTCCCAGTTGTCGAGATACCAGCCCATGTCGTTCAGGGCGTCTGAGGCGTCCATCTCTGCCATGAACCCCACGCGGCCCATGTTGATCCCAAGTACGGGGATCGCCAATGGAGCTGCTGCATGTGCGCCACGCAATATGGTGCCGTCGCCGCCGATGGTGACGACAAGGTCACATCCTTGGACACCGGTCTCAAGATCGGCGACGGGTTCGGCCGGGAGAAGCGTCCAGTTGCCATTGCCGTAACGCTCCGACAACTCGCGAGCGAGGCCCTCGGCTTCTGAGAGGAGCCCATGGTAAACAATGACCACGTTCTGAACTTGAGACATTTCGTACGTCTGACGAGCGCTAGGTGATGACGCCGAATACGGCGTACCGTGCGAACTCTAGCAGCGATGAAGGCGCTATACCGAACACGAGCAGACCGGCGGATGCAACCAGCGTAGCTGCCCACACGGGAATGTCCGCCGTAACACGTTCTTCTGACTCCGGATCGTCGAGGAACATCGTACGTACGACCCTGAGGTAGTAGAACGCAGAGACCACGGAGTTGATGACTCCGATGATCGCCAGCCATGCCAGGCCGGAGTCCACGGCGGCGCTGAATACGAATATTTTCCCGAGGAACCCGGCGGTCGGAGGAATCCCGAGCAGGGACAGCAGTCCGAGCGCAAGTAGTACCGACAGCAGTGGCGCTCTGCGGGCCATACCCGCAAACCCGCTGATCATGTCGTTGCCGGTTTTGTTGGTGATGGCGATGATCGCAAAGAACACGGCCAGGTTGGTGACGGCGTACGCCACAAGGTAGAACAGGACTCCTTGCGGCCCGGCTATGAAGTTATCGCTATTGCTGTTGCCCGCCACGGCGGCCAAACCGACGAGCAGATACCCGGCGTGCGCCACCGTGCTGTAGCCCAACATCCGCTTTATGTTCCGCTGTGAAAGGGCGAGCAGGTTGCCGGCGGTCATCGTGATGGCGGCAAGGATCGCAATGAGGATGGACCAGTCAGCGGCCAATCCTTCGGTGCCGAGCGCCGTATAGAGGACGCGAAGAACGATCGCAAACGCGGCCGATTTTGAGGCGATAGACAGGAACGCAACGACCGGAGTCGGCGCTCCCTCGTATACGTCCGGCACCCACATCTGGAACGGCGCCATCGCCATCTTGAAGCCGAATCCGGCGACTACCATCACAACCCCCAGCATGATCGCACTGGATCCGAACGCCCGGTCCCCGTCCGCGGTCATGCCGTTGATGCCCTGAAGCATTCCGGCAATATCGGTCGTTCCGGTTGCGCCGTACAGGTACACAAGTCCGTATAGAAGTACCGCGGAACTCAGTGCGCTCAACAGCAGGAACTTCAACCCCGCCTCAAGTGAGCGATCTGTCCGCAGGAACGCAGCGAGAGCGGCCGCAGGCAGGGCAGAGAGCTCGAGTGCGACGTACGCCGTGATGACGTCCTGTGAGGCTACGAGCAGCATCATGCCGCTGACCGAGAACAGCACCAACGCAAGGAACTCGCCCTGGAAACCCACAAATTTCTTGGAGTAGGTGGCGCCGGCGATGATTACAGCGCCGGTGGTGCCGATTAACAGGAAGTGGAAGAAGAGCGCAAATCGGTCAGCCGTGACGGTTCCGAATACGCCTATCTCGGTCTCTGGCGTGTTGAACCAGAGCGCCAGGGTCAGGCCAAGCGGAACGAGTAGCCCGACCGCCGCCAGCCAGATCAATGGCGTCTTTTTGTCGATGATCAGGTCGACGATGATCACCAGTACGGCGAGTCCGGCTACGGACAGCTCGGGAGATAGCAGCCAGAGGTCGTGGGCGGTCATATTCTCACCAGGCTATCGATTCCGACCTTGAACATCTCGGTCACTAACTTCGGGAACACACCGATGGCGACGATGCTTATGACGAGCGCCACTACAGGGATCATGTCCACGAAGTTGGCGTCTTCGATGTCCTGGAATCGTTCGTTTCTCGGACCGAAGAACGTACGTTGCATCATCCACAGGACGTATCCCGCGGCGAGAACAACGCCGAATGCTCCGATGGCGGTTAGCCACGGCCAGACCGCGTACGTTCCCAGGAATACGGTGATCTCGGCCACAAAACCGGACAAGCCTGGCAAACCAAGTGACGCCAGACCTGCGATCACCATCGAGATGGTGATAAGCGGCCAACGTAACGCCAATCCGCCGAGGTCCGGTATGTAACGGGTGTGGGCACGGTCGTATACGAGACCGACGGTTAAGAACATGAGGCCGGTGATGGTGCCGTGAGTGACCATCTGTAATGCAGCCCCGTTAAGGCCCGCGTGTGTGACGGTGCCTCCGACGCCGACGATTGACGATACTCCAAGCACGACGAAGCCCATATGGCTAACGCTGCTGAATGCAACGAGCCGCTTCAGATCTTTCTGTCGGAGCGTGACTATCGCCCCGTAGATAATGCTTATGACGGCCAATGTCGCGAGTAACCATGCGACGTCCTGTACCTGGAAACCTTTTGTTTCCTGGAACATTCCGACCGATATACGAAGTAGCCCATATCCGCCCATCTTCAGGAGCACACCGGCCAGCATGATGCTGACGGCGGTCGGCGCGTCGGTGTGGGCGTCGGGCAGCCAGCTGTGGAACGGCCACAGCGGCATCTTGACGGCGAACGCTGTGAACAGGAAGAACCAGATCACGCCCGCCGGAATTAATAGGTCTTTCCCTGCGATCAGATCAGGGATGCCTTTGATACCCTCAGATGGGATTGACACCATGGCGAACGTATCGACCCCGGAGGAGAGGAACAGCGCAAGTATGCCGATCAGCATGAACGCGCTGCCGCCGAGCGTGAAGATCACGAACTTCATAGCGGAGTAGCGGTTGCGCCCACTGCCCCAGATCGAGATGAGCATGAACATCGGGATCAGCTCGATCTCCCAGAAGATGAAGAACAACAGGAAGTCGAGCGCCAGGAACACGCCAAGTACCGACGTTGAAAGAACGAGCAGCCAGATGAAGTACTCGCGCACCCTTAACGTGATTCGCCATGAGGCGAATGCTGCAACCGCGGTCAGCAATCCCGTGAGCAACACCAGCGGTGCGCTCAGGCCGTCAATACCGAGAAGATACTCAGCCCGGAGACCGTCTATCGGGATCCAGTCCTGATACCGGTCCACCATCTGAACCCCGCCGACGCCACGATCGTAGCCGACGTAGGTGATGACGATTAGGATCAGGTTCAGAACCGTGGCTCCGATAGCGAACCATCGGATATGAGAGTCGTTGCGCAGGAACAGCGCTATGACAAGCGCCGCCGCCGCGGGTAGGAACACGACTATAGAAAGCCAACCCTCAAACAAGGGCGCCCTCCTTCGTGTTCATCTTGTTGCAAGCGGTCTGGAAGTTCATCGGTTAACTCCCCCAGACCAAGAATGCTGCGATAGAGGCGACGACCCCGACCGAGATCGCCAGTCCGGCGACCTGTGTCTGCCCGTTCTGAACCTGCCCGAGACCTCTCCCGACACGGCTGGTCCAGATACCAAGTTGCACGTTGGCCGCGTCGATAACGCTCCGGTCAAACCAGTCGGTTGCCCGGACGACTCCCCCGTAGAAGAACCGCTGTACGATCCATTGCTCGTATAGCTCGTCCATGAAGTATTTTCGATACAACAGGGTGTAGACGGGGCGGGTTCGGTTCGCCATCGATTCCGGGGACACTTTCTTGCTGCCGTACATCAGATATGCGAGGTATATCCCCAGCAGCGCCACCACCGAAGAAAGGACCGCCACGTTCCAGTTGAATGTTGGCGATGCGCCTGCGTGTTCTACCGCTTCTTCCACGGCGTGTTCGTCCGCAAGCGTGTCGATAAAGACGCTCTCGTTGCCGGTGGCAAAGTGTCCGAATTCGTGCTTGTCGCTGATGCCGATATCGACCGGCGGGTTGGCAAAGAAGCCAGCGCCTATCGCAAGAACGGCCAGGATCAACATCGGAGCCAGCATCACCCACGGGGACTCGCCCAGGTGCGGATGTCCATGGACCTCCGGCGCTTCTCCGCCTTCGGCCACGATCGCAGCGGCCTCTGCCTCTGAGCCGCCGCGGTATGTGCCTCCGAAAGTCATCCATATGACCCGGAACATGTAGAACGCCGTCATGAACGCAGCGATAACTCCGGCGCCAAGAGCGATCCAACCGATACTGGAATCGACCTCAGCGGCGTGGGCGAGGATCTCGTCCTTTGACCAGAATCCGGCGAGTGGGAAGATTCCGGCGAGCGACAGGCTGCCGATCACCATCAGCGTGAACGTCCACGGCATGACCTTGCGAAGGCCGCCCATGTAACGCATGTCAAAGGTGCCGGTGGCGTGGTTTACCGAGCCGGAGCCTAAGAACAGCAGCGCCTTAAAGAAAGCGTGGGTGAACAGGTGGAATATGGCGGCCACGTACCCGCCCAGCCCGAGGATCAGCATCATGTAGCCGAGCTGGCTGACGGTTGAGTACGCAAGCACCCTCTTGATGTCGTGCGCTACGAGACCCATTGAAGCGGCAAACACCGCCGTGAAGGCGCCGATCAATGCCACGACTTCCATCATGTAGTCGGACGCATCGAATAAAGGGAACATCCGGGCTACGAGGAATACGCCGGCCGTCACCATCGTGGCGGAGTGGATGAGTGCGCTGACGGGGGTTGGGCCTTCCATGGCGTCCGGCAACCACGTGTGCAGCGGGAACTGCGCTGACTTGCCGACCGCGCCGGCAAATATCCCGAGCGCTATCAGGCTTACAGCTGTCGTGCCTATCGTCCCGACCATTGCGTACATCGTGGGAATATCGAGGAAGTCGTTGCCCTGTGCGAACAGTGCCAGGAGCGCGATCAGAAAGCCGAAGTCGCCAAGCCGGGTAACAAGGAACGCCTTCTTGGCCGCCGCCGCTGCGGAGGGCTTTGTGAACCAGAAGCCGATCAAAAGGTATGAGGAAACACCGACCAGTTCCCAGAACACGAACAGCTGGATGATGTTGCGTGCCGTGACAAGCCCCAGCATCGATGCCGTGAAGAGCGACATGAACGCGTAGTAGCGGATGTAGCTCGAGTCGCCCTTCATGTAGCCCTGTGAATAGATCTGAACCATCAGGCTGACACCGCTCACCACGATCAGCATGATCGCCGTAAGCGGATCGAGCAGGATGCCAATGCTCAGCGTGAGTCCGGACACGCTGAGCCACTCATGCGTGCCGAATTCGACCATGCCGTGGGCGTCGTTGACCGTCATGTAGGCCATGATCGATAGCCCGAACGCAACCGCCAGAGACAGGATGGTCACCCAGCCGGCAAGTCGCTCGTATCCCGGCAGAAACGGTCGTATGACGAGGCCGTTCACAAGGAACGATCCCAATGGGATTAGTACGATCAACCAGGCGTGGGTTTCTGAGAATTCTGAGATATTCACGCTCTACAGTTTCCTCAGAATTTCGTCCGCGACGTGCTCGCGGTTCAGCGGAACGAATACCCGAAACGGGACGCGCTCGCCCCAGTCAAGGATGTCGCCATCGGGAAGGATCATGGCCGGCAGGCCTTCGCCTTCTAGAAGGTTCTTCCACATCTCGGCGGTCAGTAGGTTCGCCGTTTTCTTGTACTCAACCCACACTAGGCGTGCATCTCGTTTGGTGTTGCTGTTTGGTCGGTAATACGTTTGAGAGACATCATCCTCGCAACGTGTCCAGTTCACTCACGTCTGCGGTCTCGCGCTGCCGGTATATGGCGATAACAAGTGCCAAGCCGAGAGCGACTTCCGCCGCGGCGGCGGCGATGATGAATAGGGCGAATATGTGGCCGGACAGCGCGGTCTGAACCATGTCGGTCGTGACCGCTACTGGGTCTCCGGAGAGGGCGGTCGGCACTGTGTAACGGGAGAACCCTACGGCGGCGATATTGACGGCGTTGAACATTAACTCGATCGACATCAGAAGGATGATGGCGTTACGCCGGGTCATCGCCCCATAAAGGCCGATTGCGAAGATGATCGCCGAGACGAGCAGTACGTTCTCCAGGTTCATTCCGTCGCCTGCTCTCTGACGAGCGCTATCGAGCCGATGATGGCGGCAAGAAGCAGCACCCCGAGAACCTGAAGCGCGAGTACGTAGTCCCGCACCAGCAGTCCGCCAAGCCAGCCCGTTGAATCGCTAAATACGCCGTTCATGGCTACATCGGTGTCGGTTGATGCGATGAGGATGATGTCGCCGGACGCGTCGGTCACTTCTTCATATTGACCGTTAAGGACGGCCATCGTGTTGTCGTTCAGTGCTGCGTCACGGTCTGACCATGCCGTGTCGTATGCGACGAACCCTGCAACTAGAACAAATAAAGCCGCCATCACGCCGCCGCCGACCACGAGGAATCGACTGCTCTGCGTCTGGTTGCCCTGCCCCATGTCACGGGTGAGCAGGATGGCGAAGGCCACGATGATGGAGATGGCGCCCACGTACACAAGGATCTGGGCGACTGCGACGAACTCGGCCTGTAGGAGGAAGAAGATCCCGGCGACTGCTAGAAAGGAACCGGCGAGCGCCAGTGCTGCCCGGAAAACGTCCTTGACGGTCACCACAAGCAAAGCCGCGCCGATCGCGCCGGCGGACATGATCCAGAAGACGACGTCTATCGTTCCGTCCATCAGTCTTCCACCACTTCATCGGTTCGGCGATCTTTGACCCAGGTCTTCGTAAGTTCGTCAACGGTCGGTGTTTCGTGCCGGCCGGCCTTCTTCATATCTTCAAGCGCCTCGGCAAACGGCGAGTAACCCGCTTCTTCCATTTGCGGGCGGAACCACGTGGACGGGTGCTTTGGCGCGGCTATCAGGTCTTCCTTGGTAAGGACCAGGTCCATGCGGACGTAGTTGGAGCGTTCAAATTCAGACCCCATGTGAAGGGCGTCGTAAGGACAGGCCTCCACACAGAGGGCGCAGAACATGCAGCGTCCTGTGTCGATGTCAAAGGTCTCAATCGCGTAGCTCTCGCCCTCCTGCATGTTGATGCCGCCGGGAACAGTCACGATTTTGATGATGCCGAGCGGGCAGTATTTGGCGCAGCTCGCGCAGCCGGTGCAACGATCCTCGTACCAGGTGAAATCATTGCCCCTGAATCGTGGGGACTGGGTTGGCATAACGGCGATGTGTTCAAAACCGAGCACTGCCCGTAGGGCTTTGATCGGATGTTTGAATAAGAGGCTCGGAGTGCTGATGCCGGCCGCCTTGGCGGCACCCATGATCCCGACTCTGCGGTCCGGATACTGAACCGTGAATGACGGACCAACGAGCGCCTTGAGCGTGACGCCCATTCCCTTGGCGAGTCCAAATCCGTAAATCATTAGTCGCCACCCCCGGTCGGAAGAGCTGGAGCATCGGAATCCGAAAGCGTTACATCAGGCTGGATGTTGCCAGCCTTCACGGGATCGTGCTTTGGTCCGAGAACCTTACCGAAGATGTAAATCGAGGCCAGGAAAACGACCCAGTTGATGCCGGCCATGTACCAAAGCTCGGTAGTCGACGGCGACGGCCATATAAGGAGCAGGATGCCGCTGACAACCAGGTTGATCAGGGTCAGCTCAAACAGCGCCTTCCAGGCGAAATTCATGATCTGGTCAATTCGAAGCCGCGGCCAGCTCGCCCTGATCCAGACGATGACGGCCAGTACGGCCACCATCTTGCCGATGAACCATATCTGCGAAGGTATCGGGTCGAACCCGTGCCATCCCCCGAGGAAAACCGCGGTGATGACGCCGCTGGTTGCGATGGTGGCGGCGAACTCTGAGAGGAAGAACAGGCCGAACTTCATGCTGGAGTAGTCGGTCATGTACCCGGCGACGATCTCAGACTCAGCCTCGGCGACGTCGAACGGTGTCCGGTTTAGCTCCGCCATGGACGCCACAAGGAATACGAAGAAGCCGAGCGGCTGCACGATGAAGAACGGAAGGGTCTGTGCGTTGACTATCGCCACCAGCGAGAGAGACCCGGACAGCATTAGTACGCCGATGAGCGAGATGACGAGCGGTATCTCGTAGCTGATGAGCATGGCGACCGAACGCATAGCGCTGAACATGGCGTACCGGTTGCCGGAGCCAAGCGCGGCGGCCACTATCGCGAGAACGTTTGCGCCGCCGATGGCGATGATGAAGAGGAGCGCGACGTTGATGTCGGCGAGCCACGTGCCTGCGCCGAACGGGAGGACGGCGTAGATCAGCAACGCCGGGAACAGCATGAGGATAGGCGCAGCGGTGAACACCAGACGGTCCGATACCGTCGGCATCACGTCCTCTTTGAACATGGTTTTGACGGCGTCCGCTATCGGCGTTAGCAACCCGAACGGTCCCCATCGGTTCGGACCTGTACGGCCCTGGAACCGCCCGAGTAGTCGTCGTTCGCCCCAGATCATCATCAGAACGCCGCCAAGGATGGCGTTGATGAGGACAGCGACTATCGTCACCGCTGTCAGCACGTAAGCGAGCCACTCCAGTCCGCCTGGAAGCAGGCCGCCACCGAACAAACCTGAGCCAACACAGGCCACATCGTCGGTGGACGACAGGGTGCAGTAGACGTACTTGTAGAGGATGCTGTCGAACGGATCTGGCATTAGCGATCGACCTCCCCCATATTGATATCGATGCTGCCAAACGTGACGAACAGGTCGGCGAGCTTGTCGCCGATCAACATCTCACGAAGAAGCGTCAGGTTGATTAAAGAAGGGGCGCGTACCTTGCAACGGTACGGCGCAACTCCGCCATCGCTCACGAGATAAAAGCCGAGTTCGCCCTTCGGACTCTCGGTGCCTACATAAGAATCACCGGCAGGCGGCCGGATTAGAAACGGAACCGACTCCGGACGTACTGGGCCGGGCTCGATCTGTTCAAGGCACTGCTTGATGATGCCGAGGCTCTCGCGCATCTCGTGTATGCGCACGATGTACCGGGCGTAGTTGTCACTTGCAGTAGCGAGGGGCCGGTTGAACTTGACCCGGTCGTAGTACTCATATGGCTGCCGGTTGCGCAGATCCCAGTCGATACCGGAGGCGCGCAACATTGGCCCAGTGATGGAGGCATCGATCAGTGTCTGACTATCGACCACCGCTACTCCGTCGCAGCGGACGGCCACAATCTCGTTCCCGCTGATCAGGTCTTCGTATTCATCGATGCGATGAGGCATGTCTGCAAGGAAGCGGTCTAGAGCCGGCCAGAAATCATCTGGCGCGTCCATGAACACGCCGCCGGGACGCATGTAGCTGTTGGTGATCCGAGCTCCACATAGGCGCTCGAACAGCTCAAGGATCGTTTCACGCTCTCTCATCATG
>CAUZKS010000047.1:0-10630 GCA_963580625.1 Dehalococcoidia bacterium
CAACCGGTGCAGCAGGTGCTACTGGATCAACCGGTGCAGCAGGTGCTACTGGATCAACCGGTGCAGCAGGTGCAACTGGATCAACCGGTGCAGCAGGTGCTACTGGATCAACCGGTGCAGCAGGTGCAACTGGATCAACCGGTGCAGCAGGTGCAACTGGATCAACCGGTGCATGGAGCGGAAGTAATATACCTGTGAGTAACGTTATTACCTCGCTAGATGAGACAGGCAACGTGGGTTTATACACATCGGTCACAATCGGTGCAGACGGTCTGGGACTGATCAGCTATTACGACGACACCGACGATGACCTCAACGTAGCTCACTGTTCAAACACTAACTGCACGACTGCCACGCTTACCTCGCTAGATGAGACAGGCAACGTGGGTTTATACACATCGGTCACAATCGGTGCAGACGGTCTAGGACTCATCAGCTATTACGACGACACCAACGATGACCTCAAGGTAGCTCACTGTTCAAACACTAACTGCACGACTGCAACTCTCTCCACGCTAGATTCGGGAGGCGGCGTTGGTGCTTACACATCGATCACAATCGGTGCAGACGGTCTAGGACTGATCAGTTATAGGGACTACACCAACACTAACCTCAAGGTAGCTCACTGTTCAAACACTAACTGCACGACTGCAACTCTCTCCACGCTAGATTCGGGAGGCGACGTTGGTGCTCACACATCGATCACAATCGGTGCAGACGGTCTAGGACTGATCAGTTATCAGGACATCACCAACAAAGACCTCAAGGTAGCTCACTGTTCAAACACTAACTGCACGACTGCAACTCTCTCCACGCTAGCTACGTCAGGCAACCAGGGTCTACACACATCGATCACAATCGGTGCAGACGGTCTAGGACTGATCAGTTATAGGGACTACACCAACAGTCGCCTCAAAGTATGGCACTGTTCAAACACGAACTGCACGACTGGAGAAACTACCCAGATAGACCAGACAGGCGACGTGGGTCTACACACATCGATCACAATCGGTGCAGACGGTCTAGGACTGATCAGTTATAGGGACAAAGACAACTTCGACCTCAAGGTAGCTCACTGTTCAGACATTAAATGCGAGGCTGCAACTATCACCACGCTAGATTCGGGAGGCGACGTTGGTGCTTACACATCGATCACAATCGGTGCAGACGGTCTAGGACTGATCGTCTACTTGGACACGACCAACGGTGACTTGAAGGTAGCTCACTGTGAGAACACCTTCTGCGTACCGTACTTCAGGCGTAGATAACGTCCTGGTTCGAGTTACGGCTGATTGGCTCGACGCATACGACAGGTGGCTTTTCTGTTAGCAGTTCAGCTCCGGTCGTCCGTCACCTTCCACAGCACGACTAGTTCACGTGTGTCCGGTAGCCGCCAGAGAACAGTCCCCCAGGATCAGTTAGTCGGAGAGCTGCTCAGCCTGTACCGGGAGGCTCGTGCGTACAGGATCTCCGACGTGTAACATCGGCATGTCGATCAACTCTGCACAGCGGAATCTAGGAAACGTTCCTATCAGTATTATTCCGCAGAATTAGACCGCTGACACCAATGAAAAGTGAGGCTCTCGATGTTTGGCCTTCGACGTACTCCTGCTCCGGTTCCGGCTCCTGAAGACTGTTTGCCGGGTCGGGCTGATGCTATTCCGACTTCAGACGTTCATTTTGTAACCGGTCGGCCTATTCATGGGCCGTTCCCGGCCAATATGGACACGATCGTGTTCGGGATGGGCTGCTTCTGGGGAGCCGAGCGGTTGTTCTGGCAGATTCCAGGCGTTTACACGACGGCAGCCGGGTACGCTGGCGGCACGACGCCCAACCCGACTTATCAGGAAACCTGCACGTCTATGACGGGGCACACGGAGGCCGTGCTAGTGGTGTTCGACGCCGATAAGGTGGATCTACAGGCGCTGTTCAAGGTGTTCTGGGAGAACCACGACCCGACGCAGTACATGGGGCAGGGCAACGACATCGGCAGCCAGTATCGGACCGCAATTTACGGCACGACTGAGGCGCAACTTGAAGCGGGACGAGAGAGTCTCGTCAGCTATCAATCAAAATTGGATGAGCCCGGTTTTGGCGAGATAACCACCGAGATCGCTCCTGCCGGTGAGTTCTACCACGCTGAAGAGGTTCACCAGCAGTATCTGGCGAAGATCCCGAACGGCTACTGCAACCACGGCTTCTGCCAGGTTTCGTACGACTGAAGCTGTTCTAGGGCCCGAACTCCGCTCCAACGAGGAAGGCTGTGACCACGGCCACAGAGACGACGCCGAGTATCGATCCTCGTGCTCCTAGGGTTTGTTCCCGAGAGTCGGTTCGAAAGAAATACGTGACGCGCCGGCCCAGCGCTATCAGTCCTACGATTCCAACGATCAGTGCGAATCCGAGCAGCCGTCCCGCGGCCACGTCTGACGCCCAGTGAACCCCGAAGTAGGCGCGAAAAGCACCAACACCTATCGCAATCGCTGCGCCTATCGCCCAGACTCCGATACGGATTCGACGTGAAGTTATCAGACTGCCGACGATGATGACCAGCGCGCCATAGATGGCCGCCGACTCAAGCGTGTGGCCCGATGGGAACGACGAATCTGAGGCAAATATGATTTCGCCGTTTGTGAGGGGCCTTGGCCGTTCAATGATCGTCTTAAATGTAACGGTCAGCGCGGAGGAGCCGATCGCGGCGATCATCATCACCGCAGCAAGCCTTAATCGCCAAAGCAACAGCATGATTCCAGTGGCCGACAGGGCGACGGCAGTTAACGCCGGCGTGCCCCCCAAGTCTGTGACTTACCGCATGATCTCGGTGAGCCATCCGCTGCGGTGCGCCACCGCGTAGTCGGAGAGGGCGATATCAACATCGGTGCCGAACCATCCATCGTCAAGCGCGTATTCCAGTAGCTCGGCGAACACCATGCCAGTACGACGAGGCTGATCAGGACAGCACCCGAGATCAAACAGACCAGGCCCGGACGCGATCCGAGCAGGCCTGACTGGCGCACAGTGTCCATAAATGTCCCGCCCAAATTGTCGAACGAGGCCTTGAGGCGTGCAATTAGGTTAGAGTTCGCTGTCGGAACGAATCTGTATTCCCAAAATTAATCGTTCCGGGACCGGTTGCAAAGGTGATGATTACCCACCTTTCAGATGCCCGTCAACGGAGCCTCGAGAAAATTAGACACGAGTCTCCAGTTGAATCTCGAACACTTCCAGGATGTCTCCCTCCTGGAAGTCGATGAATCCTTCTACGCCGACACCGCCTTCGAGTCCCGCAGCCAGTTCTCGGACATCGTCCTTAAAGTGCCGAAGGCTGGCAATTTGGCCCGTGTAGACCGCTTCATCATTTCGTTTGATTCGGATACTCGACTGGCGTGGAATTTCGCCATCCATAACCCTCACACCAGCAACTCGATACCTGCGTCCGGCGGGGAATATGGCTTGAACCACGGCGTGACCGAGAATCACTTCGTTCTCGATCGGCGCTAGCAGTCCGCGTCCGGCAGACCTGAGGTCGTCGACCAGATTGTAGATGATGTTGTACTGCCTGATATCCACTCCGTGGATTCCGGCCTGTTTCTCGGCCCCCGCCTGCGTTCCGGTCTCGAACGCCATGATGATTGCGCCTGAAGCAGCGGCGAGCATCACATCGCTCTCATTTACAGGTCCAGTGGCGACGTGAATCAGATTGATCTGGACTTCATCGTCCGAGATCCGTTCCGCGCTTCGTCGAAGGGCGTCGATGCTGCCCTGCGTGCCGGTTTTAATGATGACCGAGAGTTCTTCCGCATCTCCAGCGTTGAGCCTTCGCATCACTTCGGAAAGGGTTGCCAGGGAACGGCCATCTCCTCCACGGTCTGCTCGTTCACGCTTTTCTACGATCTGACGCGCCGTCTTTTCATTGGCGACGACGTCGAGGCGAATCCCTGGCTCCGGTACGGAACTCAGGCCCATCACCTCTACAACGGCCGACGGGCCCGCGGATTTGACCGCATTCCCGTAGCCGTCTACAAGTCCTTTGACCCGGCCTCGAGATTTGCCGACGACTATCTGGTCGCCGAGTTTGATCGTGCCAGATCGTACAAGGATCGTCGTGAGCGAGCCTTTTGACGGATCAATGTGGGCTTCCAAACACACGCCAACTCCGGGGGTGTTCGGGTTGGCCTTCAGCTCTTGCACTTCCGCAAGCAGGGTCAGGTTCTCAAGAAGATCGTCGATGCCGTCGCCCTTGAGGGCAGACACCTCTACCGAGACGACATCACCGCCCCAGCTTTCTACGAGTATGCTGCGCTCAGAGAGTTCGCGTTTCACGCGCTCCGGGTCTGCCCCGGGTAGATCTGATTTATTGATGGCGATCACCATCGGAACCTCGGCCGCCTGGGCGTGGTTGATAGCCTCGTCGGTCTGCGGCATGATTCCGTCATCGGCGGCGACCACGAGAATGACGATGTCTGTCACCTGCGCGCCACGGGCGCGCATCATCGTGAACGCTTCGTGACCGGGCGTGTCTATAAAGGTCAGTTTTTGACCGTCTTTATCGACCTGGTAAGCGCCGATACTCTGTGTGATTCCGCCGGCCTCTGTATCAACCACGGCCGAGCCGCGGATGGAGTCAAGCAAAGTAGTTTTGCCGTGGTCAACATGTCCAAGCACCGTGATGACCGGCGGCCGCAATTCTGCGTCTGGATCTTCTTCCACGACTTCTTCTACACCAACATTATCGCCAGCGATGCTCTCTTCTTCTTCTTGTGGGCGCAGGACCTTCACGCCGATACTGCCCGCAACGGCCGCGGCATTTGCGAAGTCCACAGGATCGTTCACGGTCATCATCAGGCCGCGGCGCATCAGGAGCTTGATCGTCTCAACGGGATCCGTGCCGATCTTCTCGGCGAGCTCTCCGACGGTCAGGACAGCCGGGATCTCGATAGGTTCCGTTGGGATCTGGCGCTCTTCGACCGCGGCCGATGCTCCGGGCCGAACGCGTCTGCGCCCCCGCCCTCTGGGCCGACCTGCAAATCCGCTTCGTCGTCTGGCCATAAATCTCCGTCTTTCCCGTTTCGTCTAGTCCCAATTATGTGAAATTGTGGTTTGCTGGCGTTACTGGCGGATCATACGCTGGATGGGCTCATGAATTCCGTCCTGGCCCACGCCAGAAGATCAGCCCGGGAGTCTTTCGTCCCAGATCCTTTTAGTGAGCGTTCAAGACTGCCACGTTCAATCGCCGTCTCGAAACATTCCATCCGCCGGCACAGATACGCACCGCGTCCGCCGACCTCTCGCGAGGTCCCGGCAGCAAACTCAGAGTCGGCCCGCCGTGTAATGCGCACAAAGTCCCGCTGTGGACCCTTGGTGCGACAGGCGACGCAGGTGCGGAGCGGAACATGGTTACCGCGCATAGGCACCTCCTGATCGCCAGACCGGCGTGATTGGCATATTCGTCGATAGAACTTTAATTCGACGTCCGTGCGTTGTCCCCCGATGACGGGGGCTGCGTTGTTGTCTTTCGGGCAACCGCACGTCGTGCCTTCGCACTCAAGTTCTCGCCACCACGTCGCCCACGGCCACGCCGGCGGGAACCACCCTGGTCTCGGTACCCGATGATGTCTTCGGCGAATCTAAGAGACCCGGAGTCTTCATCGTCAACCGATGAGGGCAACTGCCATATGTCCTCAGAGCCAAAGTCGATGATCTGTTCGGCCTCCGCGGCTGCTGCTGCCTCTTCGTTTTCCTTCTTTTCAAGTGCCACGATTTCCTCTTCGAGCACCTGAAGGGCAAGAGCCTCTTCTGGTGACGGTAAGGCGGGTACGGCAGCGACCTCGCTCACCGGCTCGGTCTCAAGGACGGCAGCGGGTTGCTCAGCGACAAGAGATTCCAGCTCGGGCGCGAGATCGGCGACTGCGGCGAGTTCTGGCTCCAAATGCTTCTCAATTGGCGGGGTTGCTTCTGCTGCAATCGGCTCGGCGGCCGGCTCTGGAGTAACGGTAGGTGCTTCCGGAGCTTCAACAGCGACGACTGGCGCCACCTCCGTATCCGGCGCAGCTTCAACAGCGGCGACGATCTCAGATACGGCTTCCGTAATTTCGGTTGCCACTGGCGGTGTTTCCGCTTTTGGTTCGGCAGGTTCTGCGTGTTCTGACGCCGACTTGATATCGATCCGCCAGTCAGTCAGTTTCGCGGCCAGGCGAGCGTTCTGTCCTTCACGGCCGATGGCCAGAGACAGGGCGCGGTCTGGTACGACCACGATCGCTGATTTTTCCTCTTCGTCGATGATCACCGCGTCTACTTGGGCCGGACTCAATGAGTTGGCGATGTAGGTAGTAATGCCCTCGGCGTACTCGACCACGTCTATCTTCTCGCCGTGGAGTTCGCTAACCACGTTCTGAATACGGATGCCACGGAGCCCCACGCACGCGCCTACCGCATCGACACCGGCCTGATGAGACAGGACGGCGACTTTGCTTCGGGCGCCCGGCTCACGGGCGATGTTCTTGATCTCCACGATTCCGTTGAAAATCTCCGGAACCTCGGCTTCGAAAAGCCTTCGGATGAGATCGGGATGCGTGCGGGATGCGATGATCTCCGGGCCGCGGACGGTCCTGGCTACCTCAACGATGTAGACCTTGACCTTGTAGCCAGGGCGGTATCTCTCCGAGGGAACCTGTTCGGTCGGCGGCATGATCGCCTCTGCGCGACCGACATCCAGCACGACGCCTCTTGCGTCGCCCCTCTGGACGGTCACAGTGAGGACCTCACCGGCTTTGTCTTCAAACTCATCGAAGACAATCTCACGCTCGGCTTCACGCAGTCGCTGCATGACCACTTGTTTAGCGGTCTGCGCTGCGATTCGGCCAGGGTGTTGCGTAATGGTCCCGGTGACAACGTACTGACCGATGGTCGCCGTCTCATCAAGCTTTTTGGCGTCGGTCAGGTACACCATGGCGTCAGGTTCTTCCATCTCAGAGTCGTCTTCTACGACGGTCCGGACGGTGTGAACCTCCATCTCCCCGGTGTCCGGGTCGAGTACGACGGTGACGCCCTGACCTTCAGATATGGCATCACGTTTGTACGCGGAGACAAGAGCTTCCTGGATGGCGCTTAAGACCACGCCATGCGGAAGAGCTCTTTCGGCCGCTAGTTGTGTTACTGCAAGGAGCAGATCACTCTTCACAGTTGCACCTTCTGGTTCTGATTCAAAAAACGCCCAGACAATAAAAAAAGTGGGGCAAACCCACTTCGTTCAGTAGCGATCGTTACCCCGATCAAATTCAACCATAAGTATAGTCCACGGTGAGTTCCTTCGCAATCGTTGTTGAACGCTCCCCAAACGTGAGAGGGGGTATCTCCTTACGAAATTCGACGCTCTTCCCCTGATGCTCAGGCTGAGCATGGCTTTTCTGGTGACACATCCATTTAATCTTTCCACCTATCGGTTTTGGTGAGAGACGGAAGTAAAGAAACATGAAGCTTGCGCTGGTCCTAGATTTCGACGGCACGATCACCACTAAAGATATCGGTGTCGAGATCATCAAGAAGTACGCCGGTCCCGATTGGGACGTTGGACTACGTCGATGGCGGTCGGGCGAGTTCGATCAACGGCAACTCATGGAGTGGGAGTTCGCAAGGCTTCCCAGCGATCGTCTGCCAGAGATGCGTGAATTCGCGCTAACTAAAGCAATAATCAGGCCCGGGTTGAACGGGTTGCTTGAGCTATGCCGGTCTAACGATGTGCCCGTAGAAGTGGTCTCCAACGGGATGATGTTTTACATCGAGGCTGTCCTGGGTCGGGAGAGGCTGTCAGACTTGTCGTTCGTTGCGCCTATTCCGACCCTCAGCGGTATCGGCAACGGCCCTGTTGTTGGTTTCGCCGGAGGGGTTGAGACCTGTGAGACCACAGGGCTGTGCAAGTGCGCTCGCGCTCGAAGGTTGCGCTCTGGTGATCGGAAGATCGTATTCGTTGGGGACGGTATTTCTGATTTCTGCGTTGCGGAAGAAGAAGCCGATTTCATCATCGCAAGGTCGTCACTCATGGATCATTGCGTGAAGAACGGCCTCACACACAACCAGTTCGATGATTTTGACGACGTATCGCGGGTGCTGAACTCTTTGCTCGCCGGGTGGTCGTGAACCATCGGCCGTTTTATCGTACGGCCTCAGGCGGTAGTATCTGGCGGGCCTGAATATCAGAAGAAGTTAAGACCCAGACCGGGTCATCGGTCGTTGGTTTGAAGGGTTCGCAATGACACACAGTATGTCGACGGAAACGATTGCACGACGGATTCGTGAGTACGAGTCGTTCGGCATTCACCGCACCGGTTGGCCGGGCGACATGGGTTCCGCGGACTGGGCGCAGGCGGAGCTTGTATCTGACGGTATCGACACTTCACTTGAGAAGTTCACCTTCCCAATGTTTCGAGCGGAGGCAACCCGTGTCACCTGGGTCGGTGGCGAAGCAGACGGCATTGCACTTCACGATTGTGGAAGCACGGGCCCGGACGGCGTGTCGGGCCAACTTATTCTGGTGGATGCCACTGGTGCGTCCGATCTCAGCGGCAAGATCGTTGTCGGCGGTGACAATGACCCGGCATTTGAACAGCGGCCTGTATACGAGCGGATAGTTGATCTGGAGACCGCCGGCGCCGCGGGTCTTGTGTTGCGGCGCACCGATTCTCTGGGCGCTATAAACGTCCTGAACGCCTATCGCATCGGCAATCCGTTCTCGCTTCCAGTCCTCCAGGTCTCGGGGCCGGATTCAGCGGGGTTGTCCCATGCCGCGAGGGCCGGCGAAAGTGGGACTCTCACGGTCGATGCGGTAAGGGAGTCCGCCAGCGCTATGAACGTGGTGGCGACGTTGCCGGGCAATGATCCCGACGCTGCGCCGGTGGCGATCATGACACCACGATCCGGCTGGTTTATCTGCGCTTCGGAGCGGGGCGGGGGCATCGCAATCTGGCTGGGATTAGCTCAAGCGATCTCGGCGATTCGTTCGCGGCGGCGAACGGTGCACATGGTGGCGTCAAGCGGTCACGAGATTAATCACTACGGTTTGCAGGCGTACCTGAACTCACGAAATGGGCTAGAGACGCGTGCGATCGCCTGGCTGCATCTTGGCGCACTGATCGGCAGTCGTGCGACATCGGTCAAGATCGAACCGAGTGACCCTGAGCTTGAGGCGCTGGCGAAGTCTTCGTTTGAGTCGTCTGGCGCTGATCGCTGGATGATGTGGAATCAGCGCGGCGGCGAGGCGGAGAACATTGCCCAAGCGGGGGGCCGCTATGTCTCATTGCGTGGCGGGCGGGCGGGCAGCGACGGGGACTCCGACACGTTTTTCCATAGCCCGAACGATTCGATTGACCGTGCAAGCGACATTGAGCTTGTTGCCGCCAGCGGTCGTGCCTGTATTGCGATGGTGGAGGCACTGGTTACAAATTAGTGAGTGCAGCGCTCATCTTGGGCGACAACACAATACGACAGAAACGCCATCAAAATACGCGCCCAACCAGGCTAGCGCGGGTGCCAGCGGCGGCCTTCGTTCAGGCCACGGACGTACCCGGCCTGGCCAACGTGCTGCATGTTGCCGTTGAGCACGGCGAGGAGTCGCTCCCCTACTGTGGCCGGCGGCGGAGTCTCAACCATTCGATGGATAATGCCGGGGTCGAGCGCGGACAGGTAGTTCTGGGTGCTCTCCAGGACTACGTCGTAGTGTTCCAACAAGGTAACTGCGTCTGGCGGTGTGAAAGCGGAGACATGTGCGGCGTCGTGGCCCATGCCCGTGTCGTCGGGGTCAGCGGCCATTCCGTAGCGCTCATGCCAGTGACCGCTGATCCAGAGCTGCGGTTCGCCGGTCAGCACGGAGATGCCGCGGTCCTGCATACGAGCCATGTGCCAGATCAGCCAGCCGACCGGGTTTGACTCCGGGCCGGGACGCTGCATGAGATTTTCCTGCGACAGGCCGTCGAGGGTAAGCGCCACCGATGACCGGACAGAAGTCAATGCCCCAGATACAAAATCAGCCACATCCATTTGAACGACTCCTCGGCTCTTCAGTAGCCAGCGTCGAATCCCCCGGTGGGGGCGACAGGTTGAGCGGGAACGACACGTCAGGGTGTTGTTCGATCATGCGGGACCAGGCACGGCGTCCAATGCGATCGACCTCTTCAATGAGATCGGGTTCATTAACCGTGAGCACGAGGCCGTCTCGCATAACCCATTCGCCATCGACCATCACAGACTGGATATCGCCCGATTGGCCGTTGTGAATCCAAGAAGAGACGATGCGCATAGTCGGGACGAGGTGAGCCCGCATCATGTCGATCATGATGAGATCGGCCTTCTTGCCGACTTCCAGCGATCCGATCCAGTCATCCATATCGAGTGCGCGGGCTGATCCCATCGTGGCCCATTCGACAACGTCTTCAGGCTGCGGGCTGAGTGCGTTTTCTGTGGCGACTCGCTCGGTACGCAGAGCTGTCCGCATCACCTCGAACATGTCCTGCGTGTTGTTGTCTGTCCCGAGCCCGACAACACACCCAGCGTCCCGCAGCGCCGGGATAGGCGGGTGTACAGCGCGCAGCGATGCCATGCCGGGTTGGTGTGTGATGTGGCTCCGAGACTGCCCCAG
>CAUZKS010000048.1:0-10594 GCA_963580625.1 Dehalococcoidia bacterium
CACAACGCAGACATCATCGTGCTCGAGAACACGCCGGAGGTGCAGCACATGGTGGTGTGCACACTCTGCTCCTGCTATCCGACGCAGCTGCTTGGTCCGCCACCGGACTGGTACAAGAGTTTTTCTTACCGATCACGCGCCGTCACCGAGCCGCGGGCAGTGATGTCGGAGTTCGGGCTGGAGCTTGCTGAAGAAACAGAGGTGCGTGTGGTCGACAGCAACTCCGAACTCCGATTTCTTGTAATACCACGCCGGCCCGACGGCACAGATGACTGGAGCGAAGAGCAACTAGCGACGTTGGTGAACCGAAACAGCATGATCGGCGTGGCGGCTGCAACGGAACCGGGCACGGACTGACACTGGCTTCTTCTACTTTGCGCGCTATGACCGAAGGCGATGTGGCTGCTTGCGCCGAACTGTTCGTTGAGCACCATGCCGCACGCCGAGCCTCTAACCCGCTTTACCCGACGAACCTCGACACGGTTGAGGTGGTCGGAGAACTGATTTCAGGCTGGCTTTCGACCAGCGAGGGGATCGTCGCTGAGCAGGACGGGACGCTCATTGGATACCTGACCGGCCGAGCAGTGACCGGCCTTGGCGGCGTCCGGATGTCGTTCATGTGGGAGTGGGCGCACGCAACCTGCGCCGATGCTCCCGGGACACTGTTTTCGGAGATGTACACGGCCTGGTGCCGGCTGTCCGGTCGCTCCGAGACAACGCTGCATATGGTGATATTGTTCGCAGACGACGTGGTCACCCACGATTGCCTGGTACGGATGGGGTTTGGTCGCCACCTTATCAACGGCGGCAGGGCTATCGGCACGAGCGATGCAGGAATGGTGATTGATTCAAGCGCCGAAGTATCCAGACCAACTCTCGAAGAACTCGATGAGGTCAACGAGATGGAGGCGGGCCTCGTCGCCCACCTGGACGCCCCTCCAATCTGGCGACCGAAGTCACCGGGCGGCGGACATTTATACGATCGTACCTGGATCGAAAGGCCGTCGAAGGGTCTCTGGGTGAGCCGTTCTAACGGCCAGATCACAGGCTTCATGAGCGCAGAGGCCGGCGCGCAGGATCCAAAGTCACTAATGTCGCCACCGGTGCCACACATCACAGGCGCATTCCTGAAACCCGAGGCCCGCCGAACCGGTGCGTCTGGAGCACTTCTGGCCGCGCTGCTGGGCTGGATTCACGAGTCCGGCTGGACGTCCGCCACGGTCGATTTTGAAACTTCTAACCTCGAAGGCGCCGGCTTCTGGCTCGGCCCCGCCGGGTTCCAGCCATTGCTGTACACGATGCTGCGCCGGCTGGATCCGAGATACGTCGACGACGCCTAAAGGCGGTGCTTTCCAACCCCGCGGGCATCTCTATCCGCCCCTACGGTACCTGCGCGATTGGTCGACAGGCCAAAGCCAGTCGTTATGGAGTTCTGGCCAGCGGGAACCCTTTACCTCGGACTCACACCATCGCCGCTGTAGGGGCCTGTTCCTGAATGGTCGGTAATCGGGGATTACCGGCGTGGCGTCCGCATAAAACTCTCACTGATCGAGCGTGTATCTCCGGGTCACTGAACTGAACAACCAGATCGCTACCGTCACGAGGCCTGTTCCAACCACGCCGATAGCGAGTGATGCCTCCGGACCAAATGCAGCGAGCAGACCGCCAAAAACTATTCCCCCCGCAGGGAAGAATCCCCATGCCATCTCGTACACGCCAAAGACGCGCCCACGCATCTCGTCGTCGACACGGGTCTGAATGGCCACGGTGCCGAGCGTGATGTGGATAGCGTTGGCCGCGCCTGCGACAAAGGCAAATGCTACGGAAGCGACGAGCATCGTGGAAACGGTGAATCCGCCTATCACTACTACCGTCAATCCGTTAGTAATAAGCATCCCGAGTCCGGCCATACGCACGTTCCCGCGCCAACCCAGCCAGAACGCCCCGACAACCGCCCCGATTCCCATGCCGGTGAGAATAGCGCCCTGCTCCACCGAGCCGCCGCCGAGGATGTCCTTGGCGTACACCGGAGCCAGGTAGATGAAGCCGCCGAGGAAGAGTGCGTTTACTGCGGTGAATACGATCACGATCAAGATGATCGTGTCATTTCTAATCTTATCTATGGCATCTGCGATGCCTTCCCAGAGCGGTGGCTGTCGTTCACCTATCTCCTGCTTTGGCCGCAGGGTGACAAGCAGTAATGCCGCCAGGGTGAACGTGACAGCACCCAACGTGAAGGTCCCCTCTGCCCCGGCCCGGGACAGCAGAAATCCGCCCATGATCGGGGCGATGATGCGGGAGATGTGGAACGAGGTTTGATCGAACGAGACCGCCCGTATCAGCTGGCTCTCATGCACCAGATTCGTGATAAAAGCCTGGCGGGTTGTCCAGTCGTTTCCGAGGGCGGCACCAAACGCCACGCCGGCACCTACGATGTGCCACGGCTCCAGGGCGTCGGCGAACGCGATAATCGCCAGGATGACCATCGTGATCGCCCCGATCGCTGAGCCAGAGATGAGCATAACCCTGCGTGGCATTCGATCGGCAAGCACACCGCCGACGGCGGCGAAGAGGAACTGCGGGATGGCGATCGACGCGCCCAGCGCAGCGAGCCACAGTCCAGATCCGGTCATGTCGTAGATCAGGAAACTGTGCGACATGAAGACGAGCATGTGGCCAGTGCCCCACGTCAGGGTGGAAAGCACGAACCTGATGAACTGGCTCTGGCGCAACACATTCGGAAGCACCGCCACGGTGGGCGCGTCTGTGGGGGGGGTGCGGTCACCAGCTTTCTCGGCCATAACCGTTTATTGTGCGGGCATTCGCCGAAAGCGCCAACGTGGATTTGCGATCGATTTAATTAGAACGCCCGTAGGTTGCATTCCAGACTTACGACATGCCGACCGAAGGGGCTGCGCTTGCTCCGCCCCTTCGGGTCGCCACGCCCTGTTCGAGAGAAATCGCGCTCGCCTTTGCCGATTGTCAAAGCGACAACTTCCTCACCTTGCGCGCTCCCTTATCGGGAAGGGTGGATAGCTTCGCGCAGGCCCGGCGCGCATGACCTGCCAAACACTTGCACCTTCGCCAATTCGCCAAGCGGAGCGTATTCACACAACAAACAGCTAGAATCCTCGCTCGCAGCTAATTCTGTCCTTATCTTCAGGAGTGACCGTGGCAAGCACTGACCCTAGCCGACCCAACATCCTGTTCATCCTGAGCGACGATCAGGGACATTGGGCGATGAACTGCGCGGGAACTCCGGAGCTACGCACGCCAAATCTGGATCGACTGGCGGCCACGGGGATTCGGTTCGAGAACTTCTTTTGCGCATCCCCTGTGTGTTCGCCAGCACGGGCATCGATCCTCACCGGCCAGATGCCGTCACAACACGGCGTACAGGATTTCTTGAGGGCAGGGAATTCGGTAAACCTGCCAGGGGACGGCAAGACGGTGCAGTACCTGGAAGGGCGGACGACCTACACTCAGATCCTTGCCGATAACGGCTACGCCTGCGGGCTTAGCGGGAAGTGGCACCTTGGCGATTCCGCAACGCCACAGACGGGGTTCGAGTACTGGAACGTTCACGCCACCGGGTCAGGCAACTACTTCAACGCGCCGATGTTCAAGGATGGCGAGTTGTACACGGCGGACGGCTACTTCAGCGACGTCATAACGGACAACGCCATCGGGTTCATGGAGTCTCGGTTAGACTCGGATAATCCGTTTTCCCTAAACGTCCATTTCACCGCTCCGCACGCTCCGTGGGGTCCCGAGCAACACCCTTCCGAGATTTACGACGACTACTTCCAGAACTGTGCGTTCGAGTCGGTTCGCTGGGATGCGATTCACCCGAATCACCTAGCGAAAGAGGGTTCGTCCGGAAGCGTAGGTACTACGGCGGAAGAGCGTCGACAACTGCTGAGCGGCTACTTTGCGGCGGTCACGGGAATGGACTCGAATATCGGGCGGTTGATCGACTGGATGGAGGCGAATGGTCTTCGCGAGAACACGCTGATCGTTTTCACCGCAGATAACGGGATGAACATGGGCCACCATGGCATCTGGGGCAAGGGCAACGGCACATACCCGCCAAACATGTTTGATACAGCCGTTAAGGTACCAACTCTGATATCGAGGCCGGGCCACGTTCCGGTCGGTGTGGTGGAGGAGAGTTTGTTAAGCCATTACGACTTCATGCCGACGCTATTGGAGTACGCCGGGCTTTCAGACGCACAGCCCACCGATGGCGACCGGCCCGGGCGCAGTTTCGTGCCTATCATGAAGGGCACTTCGATGGGCACTAGTCGTCCGGTGGTTGTGCTGGACGAGTACGGTCCGACCCGGATGATCCGGACCGAGTCGCTCAAGTACGTGCACCGCTATCCGGACGGTCCCTATGAGCTTTACGACCTTGTTGGCGACCCAGAAGAAACAGTGAACGAGATCGACAATCCGACGTTTGCTGGGCCCATCTCTGAGCTACGTGGACAGCTTGAGCGGTGGTTTGAACGCTACACCGAAGTTGAACGTGATGGCCGAAACCAGGCTGTGAAGGGACGCGGACAACTCGACGCTGTCGGTAAACCAGATCCATTCGCACAGGACGTGGTGTACTTACGGGATACGTAGGGGGGGCCGTGTTGTTGAGAATGAGCGGACGGTAGGGGTAGGACATGCCTTGAGACGCTCCAAGAGTTCCGGAAGCCGCTCTATCGTGACTTCAAAGCCTGTCGCGGCTTTATCCACTCCGGTCCCTCGATATTGGATACCACGACTTCCCACTACCCGTTCGGCTTGATTACCAGCTTGACGCCTTTGCCTTCACCCGAATCGATGATTGCTTGAGGGACGTCCTTTAGATCGTATCGACCAGTGATTACGCCTTCTAGGTTGAGCTTTGCCAACTCCGCCGGCGTCCGGTTGAACACATCGCCTCGTCCGAATCCTGATTGCAAAACCACTTCTCGATATTGCATGTCGTACAGGTCTACCGGCAGAACCGCCCCCGCTGGAGCGACGCCGATCATCAACACTTGGCCACGCGGGCGAACAAGGTCCACACATTTGGCGACGAGTTCCGCCTTGCCCACAGCCTCCGCCGCAATGTGCAGTCCTCTACCATTCGTAAGGTCTGCGACGAAATCATCGACGCTAGACTCGGACGGGTCGTGCACCACGTCAATCCCCAGCTGGGTGGCGAAATCACGCCGATACCCAACCGGCTCCGACAGCGCCACCGTCTCAACTCCGCTGGTCTTCATGAAAGCGGCGGTCATGAGTCCCATCATTCCCCCGCCTATAACCAGACCCACAGCACCATCATCGACCCTCAATCGGCTCACACCTGAAAAACAACATGATGCAGGTTCAGTAATCGATGCGACCTCGACATCCAATCCGATAGGCACTGGGACTGCTGAGGCATTGGGAACCGACGCCAGTTCCGCAAAGAATTCGTGCTTCTGCGTGTTGCGCTCACAACGGGACACCGTCCAATTGAGGCACCCGTCGCACTCACCACACGAGGTAGTGTGATTGAGTACAACGTTCTCGCCGATTCGTTCGCGGTTCACATTCTGGCCGACCTCGATGATCTCCCCGGAAGCCTCGTGCCCGAGGATTTGTGGTGGTTCCGCGGGGAACAGCCCCTGCGTAATGTGGACATCAGTCCCGCAGACCCCAACTGTCCCGATCCGAACCATCACATCATCAGGACCGATCTCAGGGTCCGGAACGTCACCGAACTCAAAGTTGCCGCCACCTAGCCATGTAGATGCTTTCAACGGGGTCTCCTTTGCCGGCACAGGGTGCCAGAAACCGGATATTCCAGAATCAGATGGAAGTATCGCGTGGCGCGAGCAATTACGCGCAGGTCAATCGTTGGGCGATCTGTAAACTCGCCCCAATACATAACCATGTCTGTACCCGCTTGTGAATCAGGCGGGAGCATTATTTGAAATCCCTGGAGAACAAATGAGTAACGTCACGATCCGAAATATCAGGACCATTTTCACCGAGCCGGATGGAATCAGGCTTGTGATCGTGAAGATAGAAACGTCAGAGCCGGGGCTGTCAGGGGTTGGATGTGCCACCTTCACCCAGAGACCGACGGCTGTAAAGGTGGCGATTGACGACTACCTGAGGCCATTGCTGATCGGCAAAGGCGTTGACGATATAGAGGACATCTGGCAGACCAGTTACATCTCGTCGTACTGGCGCAACGGCCCCGTACTAAACAATGCCCTGTCGGGCGTTGATCAGGCGCTGTGGGACATTAAAGGCAAAATGGCCAACATGCCCGTGTACGACCTGTTCGGTGGAAAGGCACGGGAAGCTGCAGCGGTGTACGTCCACGCAAAGGGTGCCGAAAACGCCCAGGTGGAGGATGAGGTGCGTGGCTTTATGTCCGAGGGATTCCACCACATCAGGGTACAGATCGAAACGCCCGGAGGATTTTCAACCTACGGTACCGGTGGGCGAGGCTCGGCAAATATTGAGACTAGCGCTACGAGACCAGAAGAAGGGCCCCGATGGATAACGCAACGGATTGAGGAGCGGGATCCCCACCTAAAATATGCTCATCCTGGCGGCGTCTTTGAACCGCGGCCGTACATGCGGTCTACCCTGAGCCTGTTTGAACACCTACGTTCTAATATCGGATTCGATCTGGAACTGTTGCACGATGTCCATGAACGCATTCCTCCGATCCTTGGTGTGTGGCTTGCCAAGGAGGTAGAGCAGTACCAACTCTTCTTCCTGGAGGACCTATTCCCGCCGGAAGACCAGGAGTATTTCCGGATGGTGCGGCAGCAGACCTCGACGCCGATCGCCATGGGTGAGCTGTACAACAACCCACACGAGATGACACCGATGGTAAAGGACCGGCTGCTGGACTTCATGCGAGTCCACATCTCGCAAATCGGCGGCCTGACCCCGGCACGCAAACTGGCAGCTCTATGCGAAGCGTTCGCCGTCCGGACGGCGTGGCATGGCCCGGGCGACACATCCCCTGTTGGGCACGCGGCAAACCTGGCTCTAGATCTGAATACGAGCAACTTCGGTATACAGGAGTACTCGATCTTTGGTGACCGGACTCGAGAGGTATTCCCGGGCAGCCCAGATGTACACGATGGTTACATGTGGCCAAACGGCAAACCGGGTCTGGGGATCGATATCGACGAGGATCTGGCGGCAAAGTTCCCGTTTGAGGAACGTGCATACGGCGGTGCGTGGTCTGCCCCGCGCCGTGCCGACGGAAGCGTGGTGCGTCCCTAGATCTTGCCCGTAACGGATATCCGCTTCGTTAGCAATGCGGAACGTCTCGAGAAGCTCCCATTCCTGGTTCCGGGTCCGGAGTCAAACTTTCTGTGGTTCGATTTCGCGCTCGGCCAGCCAGTTGTGAGGGAGCTGGAATGGAAAGATGTAGCGTTCCGGGCTGATATTTGGCACGGGGGAAACGTCCACACTGAAGCGCTTGGCGAGCAAAACTGATATGAGCGATGACCTCCAGTTAATTGTGACGACCAGTCGCCTTGCGCAAACAACGACTCGCGCCCTCGCAAGAAGGAAGGCCACCGAGTGGGGCTTCCCTTACATCGAACGATCTGACAGATCTATGAAACTGACATTGCGAGACGCAGGAGCGGCTTTTGTGTTCAGAAACGATGGGCTCGTACTTTCGACGACCCATACCCAGTTGCGTTTCGAACTGGGAACAGCCGCTCTTCGCCTCCTCTCGATCGCCCGGGGCGAACGCGATTGGCTTGTCAACGTCGGCGAATTAGTTGAAGGTCATCGCGTATTTGACGCGACGCTCGGTCTGGGACGCGACGCGCTCGTCGCGGCTCGGGCCGTCGGGCCCGGTGGTGAGGTCGTCGGTGTAGAGTCGAATCTGGCTTTGTTCACCCTTGTCAGCGAAGGTCTCGCTTTACATGACGCGGGCGCAGAAAGCGCTGCAATTCGCCCGGTATTCGGGGACTCCCGGGAAATTCTATCCCGAGAGGCCGATGCCAGTTTCGACGTCGTCGTCATTGACCCGATGTTCGCTCTGCCAGGAAAGTCAGATGGTAACTTCAAGGCGTTGCGTGAATTCGCAGACCCTACAAGGCTTGAACCTGAATGGATTCGGCAAGCTAGGCGGGTCGCAAAACGGTGGGTGATCGCGAAGGCGAGATACGAAGAGCCCTGGTTCAACTCCGAGGGGCTGCAGTCCGTACCTGGAATGGGAACAACTCGATGGTGGAGAGCATCAGGTGGCGCATAAATTACGGGGCGGTCACCAGACGGAACTTCGTTCGATCTTCGTACCTAGGTTCTCTTGCGTTACGTAAGCTGCCTTACGGGATTTTGTGAGACGTCGATTTATATCATCAGGTCAGTGCGAACAAACTGGAACAATAAGATGTGTTCTTATCTAGGTCCCATATCTTGCGTCTAGCCTGCGAGTCATGGTGATTAAGAGAGGTTCAAAGTCATTCCTCAACCAGAACGTTGACCCCTCCGGATTCGACGTCTCAAAGTCGACAGTGCAATACCTACTGCCCGTCTCGGAGACCCACCCCAGTAATGCATCGAGTAAAGCGTTTGCCGATCCGCCCCCACGAAATGAAGGGTCAAGGAAAGCACCCTCGATTTGCGGTAACAACGGGTACTTCAGGGAGCTGGGCCGCTGGGGGCCGTACTCTGCACTCATAAATCCAGTAATCGCATCTCCCTCACGACTTACCCAGATACTCTTTGTCGGTTCAGTTATCCAAGTAAGATCGTAGGTATGTCCGCCACTGAAACGACCGAAACTTGCAGGGGACGCAGGGCGATAGACCGGGGCTTGATCAAGGTGAGTGGTTAGTTTTGCGTCCAGAGCGTTGACCTGGTCCAACTCTGTGGCGGTAGGTTGGGATACTTGAACCGCTGACCTACTAGCCTTAAACCCATCTACGACTCTTCCGCCATCGATCAGGTGGCGACCGAAACCTTTTTGCACAAAACAGTCATGGGCAGATATTTCATCTGCGAACACGATTGTCATGTGGAGAGTCGATTCTGGTCTCTCGCTGATCCGGCACCACCTCGTGTACAAATCCCCTGTAAGGGTCCCAGAAGAGCCCGCCTTCGTGGCATGAGCCCACTCTGGGGTGAACGACATATTGATGCCACCCATACCCGTAGTTTCCCGACCCAGTAGATAACCGACCATCTCGCCATCTTGCTCAGCTACAACACCGTGGCCCATAGATAACCACTCCGAAATCAGGGGGCGGACGGCATCATCTGAGATCAGGGTCGGGGGGTATAGCGGGTTCTTCGATCTTCGCTCTCTGTACCGCTCCACGAAAAGTGATGTGGCGTCCGATGTATCCGTCTCGAGCATCGTTCTAAAAATCATGGATAACGGTGTAGTTCCTCTGAAATTGATTCCCGTTGCGGTCAATTGACCTCGAATGTGCCGGTAAGACCAATCGATTCGTTACCAGCAAGATCCATAACCGAGACCATTGACTCATACGAACCTGGTTCGAGGCCAGCCATCGGAAAGAAGTAGATACGGTCATCGAATGAGGCGACCAGAGACGTGAAATCTCCGGGTGATCCAGATAATCCGAAACTCAAGGATGTGATCGAAACCTCCTCACCAAAGTCCCATTCAACCAGGGGATTGGGGTCGGTGATTTGACCCGATGGCGACAAGGACATGGTCGGGGCCGTCTTGTCCAACACATAAAGCAGTTCACTCACCGTTGAGTCATCGCTGCCGACAACGGTCTGTCCGATCACTGCACTTGATGGGATCGCGGTGTCGCCATCAAGCAAAGAACCAATCCCACTCACAGTCGATGCGTCATTCGTGACGACCCTTATCGACTTGATTTTCCCGTCTGCTGTGGCGCCGTTGAGCGCGTCACCTTCAATGGTCGTAACCCAGTTATTTCCCCCATCGAAAGCCGCTTCTGTCGTGAGTTCTACGATGCCCGATGCATCCTCGTCATAAATCTCGACGGTCGGGGGTGCGGACAAGTTTTCGTCCGTCGTGATCGAAATAGTGATCGCATCGTTCGTAACGGTCGTTGGTCCGGATGTAGATGTTCCGCCAGATAGAGCAACCGTAGTGGTGGGAGACAAAGCATCTTTAGCAAATAGCGCTCCCGAATTGATCTGACCCGCTCCTATTGATGAAACTGAATCGACCACAGTGATCTGGGGAGTGGCATTTGTCGGGAGGTCCGAAAATAAGGTTAAAAATACCCTGTCCGAAAAATCCGCCCCTCCGGCGCTCGCAGATACAGGGGTTGTTGTCTGGTCGTTGAATCTGACGCTGAAATCGTTTGCATGGACGCTCGCAGGATCAAGGTCAACATTGAATTTGAGTTCGATTGAATTTCTGCGATTTGTACGTCTCACGGTCAGATCTCCGGAAGTTTCAAGGTGCAGACCGGTATACGCCGCGATAATCGCAAATTCGGGAGGCGTAGGGGTAACTGTTGGCCCAATGCGTGGTGTCGGGACTACGGGAACGCTTGTGACTGCCGTCGGTGTTGGCGTCGGTGTTGGCGTCGGTGTTGGCGTCGGTATCGATGTCGGTATCGGTGTCGGTATC
>CAUZKS010000049.1:0-10479 GCA_963580625.1 Dehalococcoidia bacterium
TCCTGGGTATCGATCACATATGGACGGCCTTGATCGTCGGGATGCGACTCGATGAACGCCAGTGCGTTCTCAAGCACGCCGACAATGGTGTTGTGCAGCGATTCCAGTCGTCGGGTAGAGATCTTGTCGGCCCGTCGTGATGGCGAGACGCCAACTATGAGTAGCACTTCATCGGCGTAGATATTGCCGACACCAGCCAGGACTTTCTGGTCTAGCAGCACCGACTTGATGGGCGAGCGCTTAGCTGACACACGCTCAATGAACTGGGCCGACGTGAAATCAGGATCCAACGCGTCCGGCCCCATCCCGGCCGTAAATGTCTCAGCGTCATTTTCCAGCCGGACCATCGCCCATCGACGAACGTCGTCCAACTCCAATCGACGCTCATCGTCCAGATAAAGGGCCAACCGCCGATACCGAAACGACTCATCCTCAGGAGCCATAACCCCAAGCCGCCCGGTCATACCCATGTGCAGGCCTAGGACGCCAGTGTCGAGTTTCGCGATCAGCTGCTTGCCCTGACGCCCAAACGCCTTAATCCGCCGACCAACCAACGGCGACAACCCACCCATTCCATCGGTACTGTCCTCAACGCCCGGCCATTCCGCATCCACCTCAACAAAAGTCCGACCAACAAGCCCTTGACGCAGCAGATAACGCCTAAGAGCCTCTATTTCAGGAAGTTCAGGCATGGGTCCGCCTCAATGCCATAAAGTGAAAATTGACCACTGTTCAGTTCTCATGGTCTCGAGCTTCGGCGGTGAAATCCATGATCGCCATTTGTAGATCTGTCGCCACACACTTGGTTGCGTATGAGTTCACCAAGATCCTGATCGAGCCTTTGTCGTATTGGTCCGCGATTTCATTGAGGCCCCGCAAGATAGCGTTGGTGTCTACCATTCGTTCCACGGTGCGTGCTGGAGGATGTTTCCCGCGTGAAGCCACACGGGCCCTTCTGATCCGAAGGCAAAAGGAGTTTGGAATAACAAGTCCCGGGGCCTCATTCGCGTACTTGCTACCGTGAACTACCTGCCAGTCTTCTCCGTCCTCATGCCGGATCGGAATTGGCATCTACTCCCTCTACTCCATATCGCCCCAGGTTGGGCCCGTCTTGATCTCTATTTCTAGCGGCACCGACAGCTCCATCGCCGCCGGCATCAGTTCGGAAACCATCGCCTGAACCTCCATAAGCTCACCCGGCGCAACCTCGAAAATCAGCTCATCGTGCACCTGGATGATCATGCGTGATTTGAGGTCGCGGTCTCGAATATCTGTGTCGATATTGATCATGGCGATCTTGATGATGTCTGCTGACGTTCCCTGGATCGGCATGTTTACCGCCATCCGCTCAGAGGCCGCTCGCGCCATCTGGTTTCCGGTCGTGATATCCGGCAGACGGCGTCGTCGTCCAGAAATCGTCTCCACGTAGCCCTTCACGCGAGCGCTCTCTTTCACACCCTCGATATAGTCCTTCAGACCCGGGTACTTCGAGAAGTACATTTCGATGAACTCAGCACCCTGCGCACGGGTCAGGTCAGTCTGGCGCGCCACACCGACCGGGCCAAGCCCGTAGATCACGCCAAAGTTCAAGATCTTGGCGATACGTCGATTCCCCGCGGGATTGTCCGAGTCGGCGCCGTACATCGCCGTGGCCGTCGCAGTGTGGATGTCCTCGCCGGCGCGGAACGCCGCCAGAAGTCCCGGCTCCTGCGATAGATGGGCAAGAATGCGTAGCTCGATCTGCGAGTAGTCGGCGGCCAGCAACGTCCACCCGTTCTCGCCGTCCGCCTTGAATGCCTGCCGGACACGCTTGCCAAGGTCAGTACGAACGGGGATGTTTTGCACATTCGGGTCTGAACTTGAAAGTCGGCCCGTAGCGGACCCGACCTGGTTGAAGCTGGTGTGGACCCGCCCGGTGCTCTGGATCACAAGTCGCGGCAACGAATCGACGTAAGTCGACTTCAACTTGCCAAGCTCCCGGAACCGGAGGACGTTCTTGATCAACTCAAAAGCATTGGGGTTCAGGTTCTCTTTGTCCAACAGCCCTTCAAGCGTCGCTGCGTCCATTGAATACCCGGTCTTGGTTCGTCGGGTCTTTGGGACGTCGTACTCATCGAACAGCACCACCGCCAGCTGCTGGCTGGAGTTCATGTTGATCTCGGTGCCGCCCAACAGGTTGTTCGTATCCGCCTTGAGGCGATCCAGCTCCACCCCTAGTTCCTCCGAGAAGCGGTCAAGCTGCTCGGTATCGACCACCACGCCCTCTTGCTGCATGCGGACGATGACAGGGAGTAGGGGCATCTCGATGTCCTCGAACACCGGACGGGCCTTGTCTGCGTCCAACCGCGGGCTAAGGTCCCGCTTCAGCCGCCACGTGAAATCGGCGTCGGCTGCTGCGTAGGGGGCGGCCTTGTCCACGGGGACCAACGCCATCGTGATCTGCTTACGACCTGTACCGATCAGCGCCGTGATCGGCGTCATCTCGACCTGGAAGAAATCCAGCGCAAGTTGCTTTAGACCGATCTGTCGTCTGCCGGTAAGCGCGGCGGCGATCATCGTGTCGAAATCGACCCCGTTCACCTCAAGTCCGGCATGGTTCATCACCATCACGTCAAAATTGGCGTTGTGTGCCGCTTTGGGAATACCCGGGTCGGCAAACATCGCCCGCATCGCGTCCAACGCCTGGGCGAGCGGTATCTGTTCCTGAGGGGGGATTTCCTGGCCTTCCTCGTCGATCTCAGGCGGCGGGAAGTGACCGACCGGCACGTACCAGGCCCGGCCCTCTGCGTTGGAGAACGAAACTCCAACCAGATCCGCCTCCATAGGGTTCACTCCGGACGTCTCTGTGTCAAAAGCGAAACCGTCGGGGGTCGAAAGCTCCTTGACCAGCGCCTCCAGATCAGCCGTTATCGTCACAGTGCTGTACTCCACATCCACAGAGTCACCAATGATCGGTGGCGTCGTCTCGCCCTTGGTTCCGGCGGTCTCCTCGTCAAACCCCAGACCGAGCTGCTGTCCGGGCGCTGGCGAACCACTGGAGGGCTTATCAGGGGACTCGATCAGAAAAGCGGGATCCGGGACCTGCCTCAGGACCGTCCTGAACTCAAGATCCAACAGAGTGTTGACTACGTCGTCACGGTCGTACTTCCAGAAGCGGGTGTCCTCCATCTTGAAGTCCATCGGCGCTTCTTTTGAGATCGTCGTTAGCCATCGACCCTCAAAGGCCAGATCTCGGTTCTCTTCTAGAAGTCTCCGGACACGTTTCGCGCCCCGCAACTCGCTGGTAGGCATCGCCTCGATCTCGTCAAGTTCTTCGTACACCTTCTCCAGCCGGTCGCGGCCTCTGAGCACCGCAAACGCGGCCTTTTCTCCAACGCCGGGGACGCCCGGGATGTTGTCGGAAGGGTCGCCCTGGAGGGCCTTCACATCGGGAAGCGAATCCGGCATCAATCCGGCGTAGCGCCCCTTGAACTCCTCGATGCCGTACACCTTGGTGTTGCCATATCCCGAGTACATCAGGACGTTCACCGTTTCAGACACAAGCTGCAACTCGTCCCTGTCGCCGGTCACCACTAGGGTGTCCATGTCGGCTTCCGTGGCAAGCCGACTCATCGTGCCGATAAGGTCGTCTGCCTCCCAGCCGTCCTTCTCAAAAAACGGGATCTTGAACGAGTCCAGAACCTCTTTGACAAGTGGAAACTGCTGGCGCAGCTCGTCCGGCATGGGCGCACGGCCGGCCTTGTACTCCGGATAGCGGTCGTCGCGGAACGTAGGCGCGCTGGTATCGAAAGCCACTGCGACGTGCGTCGGTTTGTGGTCACGAACAATCTTCAGGAAAGTCGTCAAAAACCCGTACACGCCTCGTGTGTCCTGGCCCGTCGCCGTGCTGAGTCGCTCCGGGATGGAGAAGAACGCCCGATACACCATGGCATGCCCGTCTATCACGAGAAGAAGAGGGCGGTCGTTGTCCGAAAAAGCGGGATGGGTCATGGTGCGGTCCTTCAGAAGGGCAAGCTTTAGCCCTGGCGAGGGTCGTAGGGTGCCCGGATTATAGCTGTGTGGTCCGCACGAGCCGGGAAGGTTGACACCGGGTCTCATATAAGCAACCTATATAGCGAACTCACCCATATGGAGCTTTGGTATGACGACCTCGGCCGAGAAAACATCCGGTAGCGACCTGCCCGACGAGAAGTACTGGGACATGCTGAATCGCAAAAGCGTGTCCCGGTTCTTTTTGCTGGCTGCGCTGAGCGACCGGCCGCAGCACGGATATGAACAGCGACCCTCGATAGGCCAGTGCTGCCCGGGAGCCGAACCGACGGGCGCTATGATCTATTCGACTCTGAAGATTCTTTTTCAGGGCGGGTATATTGCATGCGATATCGACTCCAGCGGCGTGCGTGACCGTAAGGTTTGCAGCCTCATTTCCAAAGGAGAAGCCGCATACGCCGCCGCTGCCCTGGCTCCAGCAGTGTGTGACGAGCGCCGGCGCGCCTGAATCTGAATCAGTGCCAATGAATTTCGAGAACGAGGGACTGATCAGCCAGCCCTCAAACAGGATCTGGACTTAAGGGAATCAAAATGGCCGAAAACAATCCCGAAATGAACGGGGACGCCCGTCCGTCAATGCCGGAGCTTCTTTCCGATAATCCGATCAACCTCAGGACTGAAATCCAGCAGAGGTACACACTTGTGGCGGAGCGCGGTTTGCAGGCGATCTCGGACGACGACGGTGCGTGTTGCGGCCCGGAAGGTGAGGTCTGCTGCTCTCCAAATGCTGCACGGCTCTACTCGGCAGGCGAGATCGACTCGGTAACGGACGCCGCTGCTGCGGCCGCCGCCGGATGCGGTAACCCGACCGCGATAGGTGAGCTGAAGCCCGGCGAGACGGTCCTCGATCTCGGCTCTGGCGGAGGCATCGACTGTTTCCTAGCCGCTAAACAGGTCGGCCCCACCGGTTACGTCATCGGAATCGATATGACGCCGGCGATGATCGATCTAGCGCAGAAGAACGCTGTCACGCTTAAGGCGAACAACGTTGTTTTCAAGCTTTCGCAAATCGAATCACTTCCCGAGCCTGACAACACGGTTGACGCCATCATTTCTAACTGCGTGATCAACCTGGCGGCCGACAAAGGCGCCGTTTTTGCAGAGGCATTCCGTGTCTTACGTGATGGTGGGAGGCTTTACGTATCGGACATCGTCGTTACAGAGGAACTGCCGCTCGATGTCCAGGCGGACGTCAATAATTGGACCGGTTGTATCGCCGGTGCGCAAATCCAGGATGTGTACCTGGGGCAGATGGCTGGTGCCGGGTTCTCAGAGATCGAGATAGTGACGAGCGTCCCGACTTCATCGGGAGGGGAAGAGCCCTGGTCTGAGAGCGTACGGAGCATTTCGGTAAAGGCCGTTAAACAGGGATAGAGGGGTTGGCGGAGGTGACCGGAGGCTATATGGCCTTCCGTTCCTTCTGCCCGGTTAATAGTTGTGCTGGTCATCCATGCGTGACCATGGGATGACCCGTGCCATCATCGGCACCTATTGTTGGGGGTCGATGACGCCGGAGTAGGCCCCGCGAATGTAAAAGTTGACCAAGACAGGTATTTGTTAGCGTATTCGGGATTGAAAAGGGTGCCAACGATCGCACTGCGGACAGATGACTGGTGCTAACACGACGAGAATCGGCAACCCCGAAAATGCCCGGGGCGTTATGTCCCGGACAGTTTTTTCCGATTCAGGTTTTTCAGGGAACTACTAGCGGATCGTGGAACTCTCTGACTTGGTAGGAGTTTCAAGCAGGTCGAGACCGGCTCGAACTTTACCCAGAACGCCGGAGACGTGCTCTTCAAGGCTGAACAGCACCTCACTGGCATACTGGTCTGCACCATCACGCCGGTTCGCAGCGTCCGCCTCGGCGTCACTCATCATCATGCCAATGCGACCGTCAGACTCTTCAGTTTTCTGTGTGGCGGCGCCTTCTGCATCCTCGATGATCCGCGCCGCACGTCCCTCTGCCTCTGCGATGATCTCTTCAGCTCGCCGTGCCGCTTCAGCTGTGACTTCCGTCTGCTGAACCATCTTGGCGGCTTTTTCGGTGGCGGTATCCAGCGCGATGGTCGCTTTTTCTTCCGCCGTCTCACGGATCGTAGTGGCCTCTTCATCTGCGTAACCGCGGATGCGTCTGGCCTCTATCTCGGCCTGTTTTAACACGCTTTCTTTCTGACGAATGATGGCCTGAGATTCGTTCATTTCTTCCGGGAGTTCGGAGCGAATCTCTTCGATGGCCGCGTTAAACCGGTCCAGGTTTACGAGGGTCCGTGAGGTGGCCGGTACGCGGCCGCCTGCGACAAGTGACTCAAGTTGTTCCAGGCGTTGTTCTAAAGACATATATGCCCCCTGTTTTGCCCTGCCGGTGGCGCAAGAGTGCGTTCCCGGTCAGCTACAGCCGTTCACCGGCCCTGCTGTTTTAAGTCCCTACTGATTGCCAATTCGGGCGGCAACGGCCGCCGACACGTGGGGAGGGACGAAGTTATCTATCTCGGCCCCCAGTTTGGCGATTTCTTTGATTCGGCTTGAGCTTATGAACTGCTGCTCAAGACTGCTCATAAGACAGATCGTTTCTACATTTGGCTGCATAGCCCGGTTCATCAGCGCCATTTCACGTTCGTATTCATAATCGGCGCCAATTCGGAGACCCCGTACAAGGACATGCGCGCCGATCTCGGCTGCATACCTAACGGTCAACCCCGAGTACGCCGTTATTTCCACCTGTGGGGCGTCAAACAAGGCGCGTTTGAAAAGGTCTACACGCTCTTCTGTGTTGAACATTAACGACTTTTGCGGCAGGTCGTAGACCCCCACAACTACATCGTCGAATAGTTCAACGGTCCTCCGGACGATGTCCAGGTGGCCATCTGTGACCGGATCAAATGTCCCGGCGTAGAGCGCTTTGACCTTGTTATTCGCTATGTCCCTGTTTCCTCGTTATTCACCAATCGGTACGTAGATATCGCTGTGTCCCCGTACCGTCTGTTGTCCGTCCTCTCAAGACGACCGTATTGGTCCTCAAGTTCGGTCCTTGATGAGTGCTCCGCAAAAATAGTGGCGCCTGGGTTGAGGATTTTCGCCCCGTCCAGGTTGCCGATCACCTCCGCAAACGGATTGTTCGCATACGGTGGGTCAATGAACACGATGTCGAAATTCCCCGTCAACGTCTTCGTGATCGGTCCACACCGACCCCTTAGGACCGTTGAACGGTCGCCAAAACCGAGTTCTTCTGCAGCATTTTTTATCTCTCTGCAGCGCCTTTCGTTCAGTTCTACAAACTCTGCCGAATCAGCGCCCCTGCTGAGCGCTTCAAACCCCATTGCACCCGTGCCTGCATATAGATCGAGCACGTTCAGCCCGCTCAGGCCCCCCGGTCCGAGCATGGAAAAGATGGCTAACCGAACCCGTGACGAGGTGGGACGTAGCCCGGCCTCTCCACGACGTGTTCGCCGTCCTCTGACCCTTCGTCCTCCAGCGCTGCCGCCGCCGATCCTCATTAGGAACCTCCGGCGGTGTTTACCGATGACAAAGAGAGTGCATCCGCCTCAAGTGACGGAAACCCGATTATGGAAATTCATTGGTGTTCGGCGCTACGTAAACGTGATGCGCGTTTGGGGCGATTTACACGCCATCGTGTTTTTGGGGGGATGGAATATGGCGTGGGGGCTTAAATCAGTGTCACGATAAAGCAGCGCTAACCTGAACACTTATCTACCAATTGTCATCCTGAAACAAGTTCAGGATGACAGGATTGCGTTCCGGAAGACGAGATCCTCTATCTGGTTGGTTCCCGCCAAACGAAAACCAGCGGGCATACAACGCTCTCTAAATTGACGCTTTGCCATGTGATAATGGATCGATTCCGACACAGCGAGGGGGCTTCTGCTCCTGTACGCGTAAGCGCGGCGGTCTATTCGTCGCAGAGGCCCGCCCTGCATGCCTGGTCCAGAAGAATCTACCGATCAACCCGTATCCGAAGCGCGCCTTATCAAGGCGCGCATGGACAAACTTGAGCGACTTCGGGAGCGTGGGATCGACCCGTATCCGGCGCGGTTTAAACCGACATCAAACAGCCTCGCCGCAAGGGCCACCCTGGACGTCGTGGAGAGTGAACAGGGTGAGGGCGCTAAGTCTGAGGTGCTCATTCTCGCCGGCCGGATGATGGCGCGCCGCGGTATGGGCAAGGCGGCGTTTATCGATCTCAAGGACTCGGCCGGGACCATACAACTTCACCTGCGCCATGATGTGCTTGGCGATCAGTACGAACTGCTGGAGGATCTTGATCTGGGTGACATCATCGGTGCGGAAGGACCCGTGTTCCGGACGCGGCGCGGGGAGCCAAGCATCGAGGTGCAGTCCCTTACCGTGCTCACAAAATCCATCCGCCCACTCCCGGATAAATGGGCCGGACTGACGGACATCGAAAAGCGCTTTCGGCAACGCTACTTGGACCTGATTTCAAACGATCGGTCGATGGAGATCGCACGGATGCGGGCGGCCATCGTGGCCTCCATGCGGTCCTTTATGCACGGACGGGGTTTCATGGAGGTCGAGACGCCGATGCTGGTGAGCGTGCCGGCGGGCGCGGCCGCACGGCCTTTCGGGACACACCACAACGCGCTTAACCGGGACCTGTATCTTCGGATCGCCACGGAACTTCATCTCAAAAAACTGATTGTGGGCGGATTCGATAAGGTGTTCGAGGTCGGTCGTATCTTCCGCAACGAAGGGTTCGACCTGGACCACAACCCGGAGTTCACGACGATCGAGAGCTACGAGGCGTACGCCGACTACCACGACGTCATGGAAATGGTTGAACAGATGGTCTCGACGATCGCCCGGGAGGTCACCGGATCTATGATCGTCCCGGCGACTGAAGAGGGCGAGGACCCGATAGACTTAACGCCGCCGTGGCCGCGCCTAGACCTGCGCGAAGAAGTGAAAATTCGCTCCGGTATCGACTTCGTTGAGTGCAATGACGTCGAGTCACTTTCAGAGGCGATGCGTGAGCGCAATATCCATGTCGAACCGGGCACTAACTGGGGCAGGTTGCTGGACAAGGTGATCTCGGATCATGTGGAGCCGAATCTCAATCAACCAACGTTCCTGGTCGACTATCCGGTCGAGATGTCACCGCTCGCAAAGCGCAAGCCCGGGTTTGACGGCATCGTCGAGCGGTTCGAGGGGTTTGTGGGCGGGCACGAGCTGTGTAACGCATTCACGGAGCTCAACGATCCAGTAGACCAGCGAGAGCGTTTTGAGGAGCAGGAGCGTCTCCGTCGTGCGCACGACGATGACGAGATGGACCGGCTTGATGAAGATTTTTTGGTCGCAGTCGAGCATGGGATGCCGCCCACGGGTGGAGTAGGACTCGGTATCGATCGGCTTGCCATGTTGATCACGGGCGAGCGGTCTATCAGGGAGGTCATCCTCTATCCCCAACTCAGGGATTAGTGGAGCGCCTCCGAACCCGCCTTCCGAACACCCTGATTTCCAGAGAACGAAATGCTTTCAATTGAACAGATAGTCAACGACCCGGAATTCGTTCGCCAGAAGCTGGTCGACCGCGGCGAAGATCCGCCGATAGATCAGATGATTGAACTTGATTCCCAACGACGCGCGCTGGTTCACGAGGGCGACGAGCTGCGTGCGAAGCGCAACGAAGTGAGCCGGGGCGGCAAGCCGTCGCCCGAGCAGATCGCCGAGATGCGGTCCGTTGGCGAGCGTATCAAGACCATCGAGGCGGAGCAGGAGGAGATTCAGGGGAAGCTCCACGAGCTCCTGATCGTTCTGCCAAACCTCCCGAAAGATGCGGTGCCGGTTGGTGCGGACGAAGAGTCCAATATCGTCGTCCGAGAGGGATCGGCCCGGGTGGAACGTGACTTCGAGGTGGAGCCGAACTGGGATTTCGCCGAGCGCACTGGGATCTTCGATCTCCCGGCCGGGGCCAACATGTCGGGCGCGCGTTTTTACGTCCTGAAGGGCAAGGGCGCTGGGCTGCAACGGGCGTTGTCTGACTGGATGCTGGATGTGCATACGCGCGAGCACGGCTACATAGAGATTGCACCGCCGTTCATGATCCGGTCTGAGGCGATGACGGCTTCTGGGAATTTGCCTAAGTTCGCAGACACCATGTTTCATGATGATGAGGACGATCTCTGGTTGATTCCGACTGCGGAAGTGACGCTGAATTACCTGCACGCCGGGGAGATCATCGACCCGGGTCGTTTGCCGCTTAAGTACGTCGCGCACACGCCGTGTTTCCGTAGAGAACGCACCGCAGCCGGACGTGACACGCGCGGGATCAAGCGGGTGAGGCAGTTCGAAAAGGTGGAGATGTTCCAGTTCGTAGACCCGAAGTACTCCGAGGGTGTACTGGACGAGATGATCGCCGACGCGATAGACCTGTGTGAGCGGCTCGGTTTGCCGTGG
>CAUZKS010000050.1:0-10457 GCA_963580625.1 Dehalococcoidia bacterium
ACGCCACCACCCACGAGCATCAACAGACCCAGCCCCGTTACGAGGAGCGCCTGTGTTGTCGTCGGGGCTACATCACCGGCTGATGGGAGAACTGCCACAACAGCGACATCTCCACGGGTCTCGAAACCGATCCTGAAGACTGAGAATCCTCTTACCTGACCGGTAATTTCCACGACCCCGTCCACATTAGTAACTGTGCTGGAGATCTTCGTCCAAGGGCCAGATTCTGTGGTCGCCTTCCAAATTGAGAGGCCCTGTGTATCCGCTCCTGCAGATGTCACGGTGCTCAGAGGCAACTTAATGGAAACTGTTGCGTCTGAATTCAGGCGATAACTATTACCGACTGGGACGCCGTCTTTGTCGGTCACCTGGATCGACAGGATCGAGGAGCCAACGGAAGTCACGCCGGATGGCATAGGCGCTGTGGCGCTCGTGGCTGAGCCTATGCTGGTAAGGACGCCAACACTCGTATTGGTCGGGATCGCCCCAGCCCCGAAGTCCACCGAACCTGACACCGTCGAGTCGCCCGCATCAACTACCGAGAGGGTAGTGATTCCTGATGATGGCTTGAGCACTGCAGATTCCGCGGCTCCTGCCTCGAAACCGCTGATATCAGGGAGTTCTGGAGTTTCTGAGGAAGCCGGATCAACAAGCGCCACGGCAACTGGATCAGCGGCAACCGCGAAGTTCGTCATAGCTATGGAGTCCTGCTTGGTAATACCGGACGCAGTTTGCGTCACTCGGACCATGACGGTCGCGACGCCTTCGGAAGAAGCCGTGTAGGTTGTCGCTGTCCCGGTCGTGTCACTCAGCGAACCGTTCGCGTTGTTTACGCCCCACTGCACGGTGAAGCCAGTCGTGATGGCCGTTTTGGTGGCGTCTGCACCGAGGGCGTCAACGTAGATCTGTATCGTGCCGCCCACCTGTACAGAGGCTGTCGCCAGGCTGGCGACAGCTGAACCCAATGTCGTGGCAGCATTCAACGGTGTCGTTATTGAGGTCGCAGCTATTCCGGAAGCCGGGAGGGTGCTGGATGAAGATGGGAACACGCTGCAAACGTATGCAGTGTTCGCTGTGACACCGGGGACCGTAGCTGTAGCCGTGCTAATTCCTGACACGGTTACGCTGATCGTGGTCCCAGTCGTCGGCACACATTTAACCGTGTACGCGTCAACTACGCCCGAGCTGGGGACCGTACTTCCAGCCTGCACGGCAGTCCAGTCAACCTGGATACTAGTTGAACTAGTAGCTGATGCGGTCACGGCGGTCGGCAATGTCGACGCTCCGGCCCACGGACTGGCCGATGTTGCGACCATGATGGCTATCAACCCCAGAGCAAAGATACCCAGTATCCAGCGCTTCGGGACGATGGATCCAGCGGATCCCAGCATCGGCTACCTCCTGCGGTCGGCCAAGTTATTGGACCAAAGTGCAAACACCGTGTTTGAGATGGCCCCGAGAGTAGTAAAACGACACTCTCGTAATCGGTATTTTGAGTGTTAACTGAACACGTATCTAAATAAGACGCGCGTAGTTCGAGAACCGCTTCACGATACACTACGGCTTTTCAGGCAGTCAAGGTACGGACGGCCCTCTAAATCCCTTTATTTTGGGGATTGATTATGCATATCTCGGACTATGCATGAGGCAATCACCGCGTTCTACACTCCCGTCTCTCCGTTTGAGTACTCGTATATAGGACGTAAAGGCACGATTTCTTCGGGGTGTAGAAGGCCCTCGGTACAATCGCACAACTCGTTAATGGCAACCATTTGTTCGTATCCGGTGATACCTGTTAACGGATGATTCCACGGAATTCAGCCCGGATTTTGTTCCGGCATGTATGGGGGAAACAGTCTTGGATCTTGGTATAAAGGGAAGAAACGCTCTCATTACAGGTGGCAGCAGGGGTTTGGGGCGGCAGTCTGCGATCTCACTTGCACGGGAAGGCGTCAATGTGGCGATCTGCGCCCGTGGCCAGGAGCGGCTGGACGATACAGCCGATGAACTGAGGAATTCCGGAGCTACCGTAGTAGCAATCAACGCAGACATGTCCCTTCCGGAATCCGCCGCCAATGTTTTCGCTGAGGCCGAAGTTGCTCTCGGGTCAATAGATATTCTCGTCAACAACGTTGGGGGAAGCCTGGGGACTTCAGACGTGCTTGCCACGTCGGAAGAAGACTTCAGGGCCGTATTTGAGGTCAACCTCTGGTCGTCCGTCCGGCTCATGCAGCTCGCAGCGCCGGGAATGCGGGAACGTAACTGGGGCCGCATCGTTAACATCGCGTCGATCTGGGGCAGAGAGCATGGCGGTAGCGCTCCATACATGGCTTCGAAAGCGAGTCTGATTGCAGTCACAAAGCACCTCGCGTTGCAACTCGCCCCGGACGGCATATGCGTTAACAGCGTGGCTCCGGGCTCGATCGAATTTCCCGGCGGAGGTTGGGAGCGGTTCAGGAACTCCAACACTCCAGAGGATGTCGCCGAATTTCTTAAATGGAACCTGCCGGCCGGAAAATTCGGCTATCCGGAGCCTGTCGGGGACACCGTGACCTTCCTGTCGTCGGAGAATGCCGGCTGGATTATGGGTGCGTGTATCAACGTCGACGGTGGACAGTCCAAGAGCCTCTTCTAGGCAGGTACGCAGAGCCGGCGCCCATGCGGTGTGTTCGGAATAGGGCAAAAAAAGGCCCCGAGGATCGATCCCCGGGGCCTTTTTAGTCTTCTTATCGGGTCAGGACTAGGCGACCTCTACGGTAGCTCCGGCAGCCTCGAGCTTGGTCTTGCTCTCATCTGCGTCGTCTTTCGAGACGGCTTCCTTGACGTTTGTCGGAGCGCTCTCCACCAGGTCCTTTGCTTCCTTCAGGCCGAGCGGCGTGAGCTCCCGGACCGCCTTGATGACGGCGATCTTGTTCGCTCCGAAGTCCTTCAGGACAACATTGAACTCAGTCTTCTCTTCTTCTTCGGACTCGCTGCCTCCTCCGTCACCGGTCGCTGGTGCTGCAGGAGCTACGGCTGCCGCAGCGCTAACGCCAAACTCATCCTCAAGCGTCTTCACGAGCTCGGAAAGGTCCAGTACCGACATTCCTTTGATGGCTTCAACCATCTCATCTTTTGTCATGGTCATGATGATTCTCCTCTTAAGTTAAGTTCCCGTCTTCAAATCCCGGGACTGCGTGTTGTTGGTGTCAAAGCGCTATCGGCCCCGGCGGCCCGTGGCGCAAACCTGAATTTGTTCTTATTCGGCGGGCTTATCTTCATCCGCCTCTCCGGTCTCTTCAGTTTCAGCTTCGGCGACGGGCTGTTCGGCTTCTGCCTCGTCCGCTGACTCTTCTTCTGTAGCTTCTTCAGCTTCGGTGACGGGCTCTTCGGTTTCTGCCTCGTCCGCTGACTCTTCTTCTGTAGCTTCTTCAGCTTCGGCGACGGGCTCTTCGGCTTCTGCCTCGTCCGCTGACTCTTCTTCTGTAGCTTCTTCGGCTTCAGCCTCGGCGACGGGTTCTTCAGCCTCTTCGGCGGCAGCCTGTGGCGCCGCTTCAGTTTCCTCGGCCTCAGCACTCTCGGTGGCGATAGCGTTGCCGCCCTGGTCGATGTGGGCCTGAAGGACAGTCATCAACCCACGAAGAGTTCCGCTGAGAACGCCGACAAGGTTGGCGATCGGCGCGTTCATCTGGCCAAGTACCTTGCCGATGAGCTCTTCGCGACTCGGCAGGTTGGACAGATACTTCACACGATCGGCATTGACAAGCGTTCCCTCCAAATATGCCCCGTTGACGACAATGTCAAGCCGGTTCTCCTGGATGTGAGTCATCAACGCACGAGCCGGCCCGACAGGGTCATCCGTGCTCAGCACAAAGCCTGTCGGGCCGACGATGATTTCGCTGATTTCGGGACGGCCAATCTCGTCCGAGGCGATCTTGACCAGCGTGTTCTTTGCCACGCGGTAAGTTCCGCCTGATTCGCGAATAGCCCTCCGCAACGCCGACATCTCGGTGACGTTCAGTCCCCGGTAGTCCGTGCTTATGATCAATTTCGCTTCGCTGAGGACAGTTTTTAGTTCCTCTACCTCGGCGACAGCCTTATCAGTTGGCATTCGTATCCCTTCGCGTCTCCCGAAACAATTCGGGCAAAAAAACAGCCCGGGCCGTAGACCCGGGCATCAGAACTGTGACATCAGGTCACATACATCTGGTGCCACCTGGGCAGGCGCTTGCGCCTTAAGCCCCCGGTTAGATAACGGGGGCGCCTGCTGTCTACAGCGGCTGGTTTCGATTGTCTTGAACTAGATTTAGGAGAATTTCTCCGTAATGATCCCGGCAAAACCGGGAATTATTAATGTCTGCTACAGATTGTAACCGTTGTGGTTAACTCTCTGTGCCGCCAGTTTCATCAATCACAAGCTTTACGGGCGGACCCATGGTCGATGTCAGAGTGGCTGACTTGACCAGCTGGCCCTTCAGTCCGGACGGCTTGGCCCTGACGATGGTGTCCACCACCGACTCTAGGTTTTCGAGTAACTGCTCTTCACTGAAGCTGACCTTGCCCACGAGGACATGAATGATTGCGTCTCGGTCCAGTCGGATTTCGATGCGCCCTTTTTTCATCTCTTCAATGGCGTCAGCGATATCGTCCGGCTGCACAACGGTCCCCGTTCGCGGGTTCGGCATAAGACCTTTGCGGCCGAGGTATCGGCCGAGTCGACCTATCTTGCCCATCTGGTCCGGTGTAGCCAGTGATACGTCGAAATCGGTCCAGCCTTCTTCGATTTTGGCTATAAGTTCATCGTCCGCCACGAAGTCGGCCCCGGCCGCTTCAGCTGCCCGGGCGGTTTCACCCTCAGCGAACACGACAACCCGGGTCTGTTTACCGGTCCCGTGAGGGAGGGGCGCAACTTCTCTGATCTGCTGTTCAGCATGTCGGGGGTCTGCGCTGGTCGATACGTGTAGCTCTACGGTCTCGTCAAATTTCGCCGGTGCGAGGGTCTTAACGAGGGCAACTGCGTCTCCCGCAGACCGTGGGACATCGCTCGTCCCTTCGAGGGCAGCGAGGTATTTCTTTCCGTGTTTCGGCATTCGTGAAATCTCCGGACCAGCCATCAATAGATGAGGCGGTCCACGATCGCGGGTGGACTAGTCGACGACCGACAGGCCCATGCTGCGGGCGCTTCCCTCGATAATCTTCATAGCGTTTTCTACGTCGATGGCGTTCAGGTCCTTGACCTTGGTCTCCGCGATCTCTCGGATCTGGGAGCGTTTCACACTCCCGACAACCTCAAGACCTGCGGTCCCAGATCCTTTTTCGATCCCGGCCGCTTTGCGCAGAAGGTCTGACGCCGGCGGGCTCTTCGTCTCGAACGTGAAGGAACGGTCCGTGTACACCTCGATCGCAACCGGGATGATGCTCCCAACTTGTGAAGAGGTGCGCTCGTTATATTCTTTGACGAACTGCATGATGTTGACGCCATGCTGTCCCAACGCCGGCCCAACCGGCGGCGCTGGGGTTGCCTGCCCGGCCGGGATCTGCAGTTTGATGATGGTTTCTATTTTTTTTGCCAATTCTTGTTACCCGCGCGCCGTTTGTATGGCGCGAATTCCGTCAAATGACGGGCCGTTACCCTTTTTGTATCTGCAAAAAGTCCAGTTCAACCGGTGTCTCTCTTCCGAAGAAGGACACCAGAACGCGTACCTTACCTTGCTCTTCGAGCACGCCATCTACGGTACCCATGAAATCAGCGAACGGCCCGTCGGTGATACGAACACTGTCGCCCTTCTCGAAGCCGATCCGGACCTTCGGCTCCTCCGCCCTCATCTGGCGCAGGATCCGGTCCACTTCTTCCTGCTCTAGCGGAATCGGCTTCGGCCGCTTTTCGAGCTCGTCCTCTGCGGAGATGAAACCCGTTACACCCGGAGTGTTCCGGACTACGTACCAGGCTTCGTCATCCATCACCATCTGAATGAGCAGGTAGCCGGCGTACATCTTTTTGGCGACGGGACGGCGCTGACCGTCCTTGATCTCAATCTCTTCCTCGGTCGGCACGACAACGTCAAAGATCTTGTCTTTGACGTCCATCGTCTCAATTCGCTGTTCGAGATTCCGCTTTACCCGGTCTTCCTGACCGGAGTAGGTGTGGATGATGTACCAGCGGCCGCCTGAATCGATGACCGTCTGTTGCTCTATGGTCATGATTCAGGCTCCGATGAGAAATTCAGCCAAACGGCCGAATCCGTAATCAATTGCGCCAAGAAACACGCCGAAAAACGCGGCGACGATTATGACGAGTATGGAGAGACGAGTCGCCTCTTGCCGGGATGGCCAGGTGGTGCGCCGTAGCTCAGCGAAAACTTCTATGAAAAACCGGAATAAGCCACCCCTGGGGGCAGCGCCGGAAGATCGTATTGCTCGCTGTGCTGGTTGCCTGCTGGCCATAGTTAATCCCTACCTGGTTTCTCGGTGCAACTGGTGACTGCGGCAGCGTGAGCAGAACTTGTTCAGCTCAAGTCGCCCGGTGTTGTTGCGCCGGTTTTTGGAGGTGTGATACCTCCGCTCCCGGCACTCCGTGCACGCCAGGGTTATAGATTCTCGGGGTCCGCCCTTAGCCATACGGCGGCCACTCCCTTGCACTCAGCCCCGCGAACGGGGTTTCAATTATGTGGAGCCCATCATCGCTGATGGACCCCTCATATCGTTGGATTACGTTTGGGACGTGCCGCCGGATCGGAAAGCACGTCCCAAGCAATTACAACTATTACTCGTCGATGGAGATGAAGACTCCAGAACCAACGGTCCTGCCGCCTTCACGAACTGCGAACCGGAGCTCTTCTTCCAGAGCCACCGGGTACATCAGCTCGACGTCCATCTCGATGTTGTCACCGGGCATGACCATCTCAACGCCTTCCGGCAGCTGAATTTCGCCGGTCACGTCAGTGGTTCGGATGTAGAACTGCGGCTTGTATCCGGTGAAGAACGGCGTGTGACGGCCACCCTCATCCTTCGTCAAGACGTAAATCTGCGCCTTTGCCTTCGTGTGCGGCGTCAGGGTTCCCGGCGCACACAGAACGGCTCCACGTGAGATCTCTTCCCGGTCAACACCACGGAGAAGACAACCGACGGCGTCGCCGGGGAGGCCTTCTTCAAGCGTCTTGTGGAACATCTCAACACCGGTCACGGTCGTCGTGGAGGTCTCGCCGAACCCGACGATCTCGATGGTGTCACCCATCACGACCTTGCCGCGCTCGATTCGACCGGTGACAACTGTGCCACGGCCCTTGATGCCGAAAACATCTTCCACCGGCATCAGGAACGGCTGGTCAACCGGCCGGTCCGGGATATCGATGTAGGTGTCGACTGCCTCAGTCAAATCCATGATGGCCTGGTTCCACTTGTTGTCCGGGTCATCGTAGTTCTCAAGCGCCTCAAGCGCGCTGACCTGAACGATCGGAACGTCGTCTCCGGGGAACCCGTAGCTATCAAGCAGCTCGCGGATCTCCATCTCAACCAGTTCCAGCAACTCCGGGTCGTCCATCATGTCAACCTTATTAAGGGCGACGACCATCTTCGGAACGTTCACCTGCCGAGCAAGTAATATGTGCTCACGGGTCTGGAGCATCGGGCCGTCCGGCGCCGCCACTACCAAGATCGCGCCGTCCATCTGGGCGGCTCCCGTAATCATGTTCTTGATGTAGTCGGCGTGACCCGGGCAGTCAACGTGGGCGTAGTGACGGGTGTCCGTCTCATACTCCACGTGCGTGATAGCAATGGTTACACCACGCTCACGTTCCTCCGGGGCGTTGTCGATCTGATCGAAGGCCATCGCCTTCACTTTGTCATTTCTTGCTGACAGGACGCCGGTGATAGCGGCGGTCAACGTTGTCTTACCGTGGTCAACGTGGCCAATAGTGCCAACGTTTACGTGCGGCTTGCTGCGGTCAAATACTTCCTTGGCCATTTACCCAAGTGCCTCCGGGCCTTCGAGTTACGATCGACTAACTAGTTGTTTTAACGAGGAGAGCTGGAGCCCACAACCAGGATTGAACTGGTGACCTCGTTCTTACCAAGAACGCGCTCTACCGCTGAGCTATGTGGGCCTCTCGTCGAGGTATAGAAAGCGCTCTCTATAGATTGGTGCAGGGGGTAGGATTCGAACCTACGTAGCCGTACGGCGGCAGATTTACAGTCTGCTGGATTTAACCACTCTCCCACCCCTGCGCCAAACGGTAATTCTAACATTAACACCGCGGCATTGGCATCGGAAAGACGTAATTCGCAACCAACTTGTCCAAGTTGAGGCATCAAAACCGTCTTTTTACGAGTTTTGGAGCCCCAGGGGGGATTCGAACCCACCGACCTGCCGATTACAAATCGGCTGCGCTGCCACTGCGCCACTGGGGCATGTTGCCGGCTCTCACCCGACGTAGATTTATCGAACGACAGCGTCCTTAAGGTTCACCTTCTGAATTTGGGACCATTTCGAATACCAGCGTCCGAACAGTCAATTTTGAAGGTATACGGCTCTGCGATCAAGTGGCAGGGATTACGCATCTGTACATAGGTGGGGATTGGCCCTCGCAAAGCCATATCAATCACCCTGATCGCACGTCCCAGGGCACCAGGCGATGGGAAGGGGGGCCTACCGGCAAGTAGATCTACGTGCCGGTAACCTCGACTCTCGGTTCTTGAATGCCTGACGGCCTATCGAGCAAGTTCAGATCCGTGTGCGCGCTTCGTCCCCGACGCGTCTCATGACTTCTGCGAGCGTCAGCCCGTTTTCGATGGCAAGCGTCCGGCAATCTTCATATTCAGGAGCGATCCCGGCCACATCGCCATCCACGCGTTTTATCTTGACCCGAGCCGTGCCCAGAGACGTTTCCACTTCCACGATCTCGCGATCCGCTGTGTATCTTTCGATAGCACGGCGACGCACTCCGAGCGTGGAGGTCTCACGCAGGATCACCATAGCGGCCTGATCTGCGTCGTTTTCCTTAACAAGCACAGACAACAGCACGGCAGGCCGGTTCTTCTTCATCTGGATCGGTGTCATCCACACGTCCAGAGCTCCGGCCTCAATGAGCCGCTCCTGGACGTAGCCGAACCCTTCACCGCCCATGTCATCGATATTGGTCTCTAATAGGGAAAGGCCACCGGTCAGCAATCCGTCTCCGGGAAGTCCAGCGCTTGTCTTCGTTTCACCGGTCCAGAGTCCGAGGGCGTTTGGGTAGTCCTCCGGATTACGCGAACCAGCACCGTATCCAATCTTGCTGACGCTTATCTCGGTCTGATCGAAGCTGGCGATGGAGGTTACGAGGGATGCGCCGGATGGCGTAACCGTTTCGCCCTTTGGCCCCCACTGGGTCGCTGACCGTATCGGCGCGTTAGCTGCCGCGTAGATCTGCGCCGTCGCGGGTGCGATACCGGGGATTCGACCGTGATCGCTCATCACAAAGCCGGTTCCGGCGGGGAACGGCCCGGCCGAGATTTGTTCGATACCAAGCAGACGTAATCCGGCGATAACGCCGACGATATCAACCAGTGTGTCGACCGTACCGAGCTCGTGCGGCGTCAGGTGATGCCGGTCCACACCATGCACCACCGACTCCGCGTCGGTAAGCCGGTCTAACACTTCAATCGATTTTATTCGTACTTCTTCAGGCAGCCGGGAAGATTCAATCGTGCCTGTTAGCTCGTCCCACCCACGCCTGCGTTGACCTTCTTCATCAAGGTCTACATGCAAAAGGGTGCAGTTAAGGGCGCCGCGCGACACCTGCTCTGACCGAAGCGTGTAGCCGCCGATGTTCATCAAGGCCAACTCTGATCGCAGATCGTCGATCGATAGACCGACATCGATCAGCGCGCCCAGCAGCATGTCCCCGGACGCCCCGCCGATCATGTCGATGTACGCGGTTTTCATCGTGAGTACATGCCATCAGTGATCGTCAAAAACGGAATCCTGAACGTTACCGGAGACGCTATGAAAGGCCGCCGCTCTTCTCCGCCGGAGCCGCCGACACCACGATAGCCTCATTCATGGAGCCGGACCTGAACCCTGCCAGATCCATCGTCACATAGAGGTAACCAGCCTCACGGATTTTCTTCACGATCGTGTTCCTGGTCTCATCGTCTATCAACGACGCCAGATCTTCTACCGGTACCTCTATACGCGCGACATCGCCGTGATGGCGCACCCGTAGCTGTCGGAAACCGGCCTGTCTCAGGCCCCGTTCAGCTTTTGCTATCTGGGTCAGGGCCTCAACAGTCACCATCGTGCCGTACGGAATTCTCGAAGCGAGACATGCTTGCGCCGGTTTGTCCCAAACTGGCAGATCCATCTCCTTCGAAAGCGCTCGGATATCGGCCTTCGTGAGTCCTGCTTCTACCATGGGACTTCGGACCGTGAAATCGCGCGCCGCTTCCAGGCCGGGCCGGAAATCACCGAGATCGTCAGCATTCGTGCCGTTTGCGACCTC
>CAUZKS010000051.1:0-10425 GCA_963580625.1 Dehalococcoidia bacterium
ATCCAGATTCAACTCTGGCCGCCACGCTGGCGACGCCCGTAAAGCCCGGACGCCCGTAAAGCCCGAAGGAATATCAGGCCGTCACAAAAGGGATATCAAAGTTGGAGTTCAAATAGATCATCCTGAAGGTCATTAGTACGAATTGATATACGCCGCAAAACCCGTAAGGGCGGCGCTTGCTCCACCCACTCCCGGCAAACCTACCCTAGAAACAACAATAGTAATCCGATCACGATCAGCACCAGACCGGCGATCCGTTCTCGCACCCTACTCACGTCAAGTTCTTCGTCACTTCCCAACGACACGCCGCGCCTCCGCAACCCCTGCTCGTATCGCTCACGCCCGGCCCTGGACGACGGCCTTCCAAGCCGCGCCATCTGGTGCGGCATAAGTAAAAACAGGGGCCCGATCACAAGGAGGAGTATCCCGAGCGCAAACATCGCCAAACCTTTCGGATGCCGTGCCACATCGCCGTGTTGCAGCGCACATGTCTCGCTGCCTCCCAATCAATTCTCAAGCGCAAGTCAGAACACCCTACAGGTGATTCCTCGTGTGAGACTATCGTCTACCGGGAATTCCATCTCCAACAGGCTTCCGATCTCCTACTACGACGGCTCAGCCCCGTGCTGGGCGGAGGGAGATGTACGCCGACGGCAGCATGTGGCGCTCAACAGCCCCACCGAACTGGTTTATTGCGATCTCGGACAGCGTATCCAACAGTATCGGCTACTGAACTCGTCTCGCCATGAATTAGCGCAAACAACCCGCGTCCGAGGGGGAATCCCATGCTTTCCGTCTCGCGATTCGTCTCGGACAGGGATCGAGATCCAGAACTGTGGGCCACTATCTGGCAGGCAAAGGCGCCTCCAACGCTGAACCTGATCGGCGCATACAACCCAGCTGGGAATCCGGGTCACAAGACCCGAGCTTACGCCGATCTCAAGCGTCCGAGTCCCAGAGGCAAGCCCGCACAACTCTTGCAAGCGTTCATACACAGCCGTCGGATACTCGGGGCTGATCGAGTCGTAGCCAGGAACATCCGGCCCGAACAAACAGCCAACTTCAAACCTTGGTATTCGCTGCCCGTCGTCGGTGAAACTCAAACCGCATATCCGTTTTAAAATCAAGTCTTGCATTTCGGCAGGATCAAAAAGATCAGATGACCATCGTATCGATTGCGTTCGCGAGAACTCACACGGTTTGGGTAGATCGATCCACCAGCGTAAGCGGGCATACTATGCGCTCCAATAAATCACATTCTGCGACGATAATTTTGCCATCCAGCCCAAGCACAATCCGGGGAGATCTCAAGCCGTGAACATCAAGTCGATCAAGGTCATCCCGCTTGGCTACCAGAAGGACGCGCCGGTCCTGAGCCGGGCCTTCGCGTTGGTCCGCATCGAGACCGATTCCGGGATCATTGGGTACGGCGAGGCTTCGACTTCGTACGGTCACTTCTACCCCACCGTGATGAAGACGATGGTGGACGACATACTCACCCCGATGCTGCTCGGCAAAGACCCGCTCGAAATCCGACTCCGCAAGAAAGAGATGGAACGATACCTGAACCCGTGGCTCGGCGTGAACGGAATCTCCGCCCAGGTCATTGGAGCGCTGGAGACGGCGCTGTGGGACGTAAAGGGAAAGGTGCTTGGTGTACCGATCCATGAACTGCTTGGCGGCAAACTAGTTGACGCCATCCCGCTATACATGACCGGAAGCACCTTTCCTGAGAAGGATGCGGCGTGGCACGGACATTTCTTCGACCAGGCACTGGAGCTCGGCTTTGTGGGCGTTAAAACACGCATTGCATCGGGCGCTTCGAAGGACATGGAGCAGGTGGAGGGTGTGCGGGAGCATATCGGGCCGAACATCAAGTTGATGGTGGACGCCTACTGCAACTACGGGGTCGAGTCTGCGATAAGGATTGCCAGGCACATGGGCGATCTGGATGTTTTCTGGTTCGAGGAGCCGATACCGCAGACCTGGGCAAAAGGGCTGGCGCGCTTGGCCGCGGCGTCTCCGGTCTCGATCGCTGTCGGAGAGCGTGTGTATTCGGTACACCAGTTTGAGGAGCTGGCCGATCGCAACGCGGCTGACTACTGGCAGCCGGACGTGACTGTCTGCGGGGGATTGCTTGAGTGCCTCGAGGTGGTCGGACTTGCGAAGGCCAACGACATCCGGGTCTTCCCGCACATCGGCGGTCTCACGGCGGTCGGCCAGGCTGCGAACATGCACTTCGCATCGATGGTCGACGAGGTGATCCTAGAGTACGACGGCTCGGAGTATCAGCCTTTGCGGGACGACATTCTGAAGGATCCGATCTTCGATCTCGATCATGTGAAGGACGGCAAGCTTGCTATCCCCGATGGTCCAGGACTCGGCATAGAGATCGACGAATCCAAGTTTGAGGACTACCCATACGTCCCCGGCCACATCTACCCGGACATCTATCCCCAGTTGGGCTCGGGAACGCTTTGATTTGCTAAGCGTGCATCACCGCAAGAACTCATGCCGAGGCGCTCAAAGTATGAATCACACAACAACACCCAAATGACACCAACACCCATCAACCTTACAAACTGGTGCCACGGCCTGCCCAAGGTGGAGCTACACCTGCACCTTGAGGGAGCCATCCCCATCCCGGCGCTCTGGGAGCTGGTGCAGAAGTACGGCGGCGACCCACGCGTTCCTGACGAGACCGCATTACAGCAGTACTTCACATTTCGCGACTTCCCGCACTTCATAGAGCTATGGATTTGGAAGAACGGGTTCCTCCGAGAGTACGACGACTTCGAGTTCTTCAGCGCCGCCGTCGCCCGCTCACTAAGAGCAGAAAACATCCAGTACGTCGAAGCTTTTTTCTCCCCTAGCCGATTCAAGCAAGCGGGTCTCGACACGGGCCGAATGATTGAAGCCGTTCGTGCCGGTTTGGATAGCGTTACGGGGGTTGAAGTGGCGCTGATCCCTGATCTCGTGCGAGACGTCGGCCCGGACTACGCATCGGACGTACTCGATGAACTGTCAGAGCTGCGGTCATTTGGCCTCATCGGAATAGGACTCGGCGGGTCGGAACACGCGCAACCCCCAGAACTGTTCAGCGACCTGTACAACCGGGCAAGGAAGATTGGTTTTCACACCACAGCGCACGCCGGCGAAGCGGCCGGGGCGAAGAGTGTCTGGGGCGCCATTAACACGTTAAAAGTGGAGCGGATCGGCCACGGCATACGTGCCATCGAGGATCCTGAGCTCATGCGCCATCTGGTCGAAACACAGATACCCATCGAGATGTGCCCGCTATCCAACATAGCCACCGGTGTTGTGGATTCGATAGCGGACCACCCAATCAGACAGTTCACGGACCAGGGCGTTCTGGTGACGGTCAATTCCGACGACCCGGCAATGTTCGGTAACTCGCTTACCGGAGACTACGCGGCGCTCATGTCCGATCTGGCGTTTACCCCAGACGAGATACGTAAACTTATCTTGAACGGCATCGAATCGTCATGGCTCGATTCAGAGAGAAAGTCAGCGCTCCGGACCGAGTTCACCGCCACCGAAGAGTGGTCCAGAAACCCGTCTTAGACAATCGATAAAAACGTATGCCAGACATCATCGACCCTCGAACGCGGCCATCTCGTGCGAAGTATCGGCGTAGATGGTGAACCGGGTAATCAGCCCCTCAACTACAGCGATCATCGGGTGTCATCCTCAACCTGAGCAGAGAAAGCTAATTGTTACGTGCAGGGAACTATACCGAGCCACATTCCAGTCACAGTGTAAAGAGCGGCGAGTCTCGCTCAACAACCAGATCCATCCAAAACATTGGCACCTGGTACGCCCGGAGGGATTCGAACCCCCGACACCCAGGTTCGAAGCCTGGTGCTCTATCCACTGAGCTACGGGCGCTTGTCAGGCCTGGGCCGCTTTAGCGACCGGCGATCACCGGTTCACCGGCGACATCTAGTCAGGGATCAGCTCCCCGATCACGTCGCGGTAGTGACGGCTACCCGTCAATTCTAGGCGCACGCCATCCCCATCCTCAACATCATGCACAACCACGTCGCCGGTATCTTCCAGCAGTTCAACGTGCGAGATGGTCTCAGACGCCGCCGACATCAGGTGATAGCTACCGGTTAACGGCCGATACGAGAACAACTCCCGGGTCGCCAGTTCCAGGTCGGTATATCCATCCTCGATCGCCCTCACCAGTGCGTCACAACGCTCCAGGTGGAACGCAATTGTCTCGGCGGCCCTACGCTCGTCCGTCATGCGAAACTGGTTCCTATTGAACAGTCTGTGCGCCGGCATGACCGTCAGCCCCTTCCCCAGCTGGCAGACACGGTGCAGGGACTTCAGGTAAGCCATCAACCCCCACACGTCGCCGGGGTTCTTGTAGCGATCCGGGAGGCTTGCGGAGAGGTCCGCAGGATGGCTGTACGCCATCGAAGGATGCGGTGTGATCTCAGGCAAGACGTGGTCGCCTGTGAAGATCAGATTGCCGAGCTTGATGGTCATCTCGTCCGGCCAATGGCCCGGCGTGTGCAGATACTCGATCGCCCCATGCCTGAAGCCATCTACAAGCCCACGATCGACCTTCATGGCGGATCGCATCGCCTCGTAGTTGTCCCGGCCGCCACCCGGCTTGCGTTCGGAATTGCCTGGCTCGCCGTCGCCGCTGGACTTGGTGACGGAGCCGCCATACGTCCTCGGACCGGTGTCACGCATGCGTTCGCCGATGCGAGTCATCTCGATCCGCAGCAGAGATTTGTCTGCCCGTAACAACTGCCCGTAGGAGTACGGAGAGTATGCCGCCCACAACTCGTGCGCCCAGAATTCGGCGCCCGATGCGTCTGCGAATTCAGCCACCCCGCCATCGTGGTCCCAGTGGCCATGCGTTACGACCATTCGATCGACGTCAGACGGCTTCATACCGAGCACGTTCAGACCATCCGCGAGGAAATCAATCGATCCAAGATGTCCTGGGTCGATCAGCGTTACGCCATCGTCCTCTATCACGTAGGCCCACGTGGGGCCGTTCGCTCGAGATGCGTCCGCCGGTGGCTCTACGCCTATGCCGTGGACTAACGGACCACCGTGTGTGTCGACATCGATGACCAGGCCGTCGCCGTTCTCGGCGCCCCACCGGCGTACCGTTATCCCGGACGGCACATCCGGATGAGTCGTTCCTGTCATTCATCTCTCCGGGTACGCGCCTAATGCCTAAATAGGGCTGCTAGGGTCACGTCCACACACGAAAACGGGCCCTTTCGGGGAAAGGACCCGCCTGGAATTTTTGAGCCGATGCTGGGGTGAGCGGAGGGGATTGAACCCTCGATCTTCAGGGCCACAACCTGACGTGTTAACCACTACACTACGCCCACCACGCTGCATCGCCAATCGCGCCCCTTGCGGGAAAGCCATTACGGCACGCGTAACGCCACCTTAGCGATCTCTCGCAGCAGCGACGTCGTTCAGGTTATCACCCGAGCGACGCCGCCTCAATCTCTGGGGACCTGTGTGACGAAGCGTAAACGGTCAATCCACCGCCCGCATGGCCTCGGGTCGCGACCGTTAATCGAACGAGCCGGGGACCCAATCGATGCCGTTCCCAGGGCGGATAACCATACTCCCCTGCCATGTTCCAAGTTCCACGGAAGCGAACGCGAGGATCGCCACAATAACGCAGGGCCCGCAGGATAAGGAAAGGCCCGAGCCAGCCACGCCTACTTGACGCTCTGGCGCCACTCCTCCCACATCTCAGGGGACGGCGGATAGTAGCGTCCCGGAGGAACGTTATCCCTCTCAATTCTCATCTTCACGTAAGCCTCAACAGACTCATGGTCTTCAACCATCTGGACACACTCTTCAGCGAACCAGGACGGAACAACCACTACGCCGTCCCCATCACCCACGAGAACATCCCCAGGACGAACTAGAACTCCCCCACATTGGATCTGGGTGTTCTCTTCTACGGGTTCCGCCCACGGCCCTGATGCATACGGTGTCCGACCACGCGCGTATACGAGTAGATTGTAGTTTTCATCGTCCATCACATCGAGGTCGCGCATACCACCGTCGGTCACGATGCCATCCGCATTGTTCATCTTAAGCTGGAGCGCCTTAACGTCCCCGAACACACAGGCCAAAGTGTTGCCCATCATGTCGCATACCAGGACATCACCGGGGCCACATCGAGCCATCGCCCTGTATTCAGGCGAGTTCTCGCCATCACGAACCTCGGATAGTAAGTCGGGTCGTGGCGGCAGGAATCTCAGTGTGCGTGCGCGGGCAGCGAGACGCGGCATTCCCGGAGTGTAGAGATTCAAACCTTCAATAAATGGGAGTTCTACTCCAGCATCCTTGACAACGTGGCTCCAGATGGTCGCGACCGGGAGTTTTCTGAATCGGTTTAAGACACTGTCAGGCACGTCGACCGGAGTGTATGACCGCTCTGCCATTGAGCTTTCTCCTTTTAATATATTTAGTGTTAATTATTGCCAAATATTTTAGTGATTCAAACCTGTATACCCTGAAATCCCCGTTTTTTTACTTATCGCGATTTCGGTAATTATCCATTAAATTATTGCCGTAGAACTGACCAGGTATACCGTTTTCAGAGATCGTCTTTTCCTTCACCCATGTTTCAGCGTCTTCATGTTCTTTAGTGATTGCCAGGCACTCTTCAGCAAACCACGAAGGGACAACTACAACCCCATCTTCGTCCCCAACGATCACATCGCCAGGTCTAACCAGAGCTCCACCACACTGGATGTCTATGTTCTCTTCCGCGGGCTCACCCCAGGGCTGCTGACCATAGGGCGTCCGACCCTGCGCGTATACGATTAAATCGTAGTTCTCATCACGTAGAACGCTCATGTCTCGAATGGCGCCGTCGGTCACTACTCCCTCAGCGTTATTCATCTTTAGTTGCAACAACTTCACGTCGCCAGCGATACCGGCATAGCGAACGCCTTGTTGGTCGGCAACTAGCACGTCACCCGGGCCGCATCTTGCCATAGCGCGGTACTCGGGCGAATTCTCGTTGTCGCGCACTTCCGCTATCAGGTCCGGGCGCATTGGATGAAAACGCAGAGTTCGAGCGCGTGCAGCCAGGCGCTTCTGGCCGGGACTGAATATCAAGTTGACGCCCTCCATGAAAGGAAACGGCACTCCGAGGGTGCTTTGGACGGTTCCCCAAATAGTGGCGACGGGAAGTTTCTTGAACTCCTCGAGGATCGAATCCGCCACGTGAACAGGTTGCATAGATCTCTCGACCATACGTTTGGCTCCTCAGTTTTCCCACGACTAACAGCTAGTCACCAGTGTTTCTATATTGGTTCAGGAGCCGAGATCCATCGCGAGTTGGATCAATGCTCGCGTCGGAACACCCGTGGCACCTGTTGGCTCCCAGTCGTGCACCGATCGCCCCATGTTGGTGGCAGCGATATCAAGATGGACCCAGGGAGTGTCACCCGCGAACTCACCTATAAAGTGAGCGGCAGTGATCGAACCTGCGCCCCGCCCCCCGGTATTCTTCAGGTCTGCGATATCAGATCTGTTCTGCTTCTTGGTGATCGGGTCGAGCGGCATCCGCCAGATCGGTTCGCCCCTCGTGTGACCTGCGGCAATCATCTGGTCGACAAGCTCATCGTCGTTGCTGAACGCACCCGAGTGACCCATTCCAAGAGCCACAACCATTGCTCCGGTCAGCGTCGCGATATCAACGATCCTCTTTGCGCCATTGGATTTTGCGAACCCGATCGCATCGGCAAGCGTCAGCCTGCCCTCGGCGTCGGTGTTGTCCACCTCGATACTCTTGCCACCCATCGCGATCACCACATCGCCCGGACGCTGAGCTCCGCCACCCGGCATATTCTCCGTTGCGGCGCACACCATGTGGACATTTAGGACGGGCTTAAGTGTGGCAATAGCCTGCATCGATGCGATCGCTGCGGCCCCACCGGACATGTCGCCCTTCATCGCACCCATGCCCGCGCCGCCCTTGAGGGAGATACCGCCGGAGTCGAACGTAATGCCTTTGCCGACGATCCACAGGTTGTTATCCGGGTTGGCGGCATCCCCTTCGTAAGTCATGTGGATGAACTTCAGCGGCTGGTGGCTGCCAAGTGCAACACCAACGTACGCGCCCATCTCTAACGCTTCACAGTCCGCCTGCTCAAGTACCTCGATCGCCATCCCGCCCTCGGATGCGATACCGGTCGCTATCTCGGCGAGTTTCGTGGGATGAAGCACGTTCGCCGGCTCGCTGACCATGTCTCGGGCCGCTATCGACGCGCCCGCAAACGCCTGCGCGCGGGCCACGCCAGCCTCAAGCGCCGGGACCTTCGAACTGTCGTTTTCTACTAGCGCCAGCATCGTGGGCCTGGTTTCGTCAAATTTGGGCTTGCTGGACGTCCGGTACTTGTCGAAACGGTACAACCCAAGGATCGCACCCTCGGCAAGCGCCTCCGCGGCCGCCTCAGGATCTAGTCCCCCTATTCCGCCGCCGTGAACGATGGTAGCAGCGCTCTCGACGTTCAGCGTGCGGAGCCGGCGGGCGACGATTGCGCTTACGGACCGCACGCCGTCCAGATCAAAGTTTTCTGATTTGCCTAGCCCCGCAACCAGCACACGGTCCGGAGCGAACCCCGCGTAGGTGCCTCCAATTGTGTGGATCACCGTGACCTCCCCACGGCTGCCCTTGATCTCGCCATCAAGTATGAGGCTGCTGATGGCGCCTCCGATCGCTGCGTCCACGGTCCCGGTGACACCGCTAGGCGACTCGACGCCCTCAAACAGGTTTACGACGATGGCATTTACCGCCTGGGCGGTGATGTCTCCCGTCACAACGGAGAGTTCCATTGGGCGTTCCTTTACGACTATGGGCTACGACTATGGGCGAGGAGGTCCGGCCTAGTAGCTCCAACATGGTCCAGACGCACAGGGCGCTCGCCCGGGCTATCAAGCCCCATAGGGGCTCTTACGGTCCCGAGACGGCGTCATTGTAGACGCGTTCTGGTCACCCGCACTCCTTCGCTATCTCAGGTTGCTGTAACGAGCGGGGTTCGAGCATTCTTGTACTTTATTCAAAACTTATTTAGTATTTGTTTTTGAGTACTAAAGTAATCTAGTAAGTAATAACTGTCGTGAGTATTGTGCCAATCACGTCATTGACTTCTACCCGTTTCCCCAGCCTGCACCGGCAAGGGTTTACGAAGGAGTCAACGGCAGGCCGGGCCCGGCAATGATCGACGGGGGTCGATCTCGGGTCACGTAGGCGGATGGGGCGAGCCGCAACAAGTTGCTTCAGAGCCAGGGGGGCATCATGCAACTAGACAATATCCAGGTGCGAGTTATCAGTGACGGTTCCTACCTCCTCGACGGAGGCCTGGTTTACGGTCAAATCCCGAAGGTAGTCTGGGAAAAAGACTCCAAGCCGGACCGGCAAAACCGGGTCCGACTCGGCCTCAACTGTCTACTCATACAGACACCGGACCGAAATATCCTGATCGACACCGGAGTCGGCGCACGCCACCCGGAGCGCAACAAGGAACTATACGGACTCAGCTCTTCCAAGCTCCTCCGTAACTTGCGCGCAAATGGACTCACGGTCCGTGACATCGACACCGTCGTGCTCACCTGCCTCCACTTTGATCACGCAGGAGGCATCACACGGCTCGACCGCCAGGGCAACGTGATCCCTACATTCCCGAACGCCACCATCATGGTGCAGCGCTCAGCCTTTAAGCGGCTACAGATCCCGAACGAACGCACTATCGTCTCGACCGGATACACCGCCAAAGAAGATTTCGAGCTCATCGAGGAAAACGACAAGCTCCTCCTTCTGGACGGCGATACCGAAATCGCGCCGGGTATCAACACCGTCGTGACAGACGGCCCCGCAGACGGACATCAGTCCGTGCTGATCGACCTCGGTTCGGAGAAGATCGCCTACTTGAGCGATCTTGTACCGACTCCCTCGCACGTAAACCTGCCGTACATCACGGCGTACGACCGACGGCCGGACTCCACTCTTGAGCAGAAGCGCCGCTTCTTGGATCGTATCGAGCGTGAGGGTTGGCTCATGGTGTTCTCGCACGGATATACCCATGTAGCCGCATACCTGGAGCGACATCGGGATCGGCTCACACTGAGGCCCGTACCGACCGTCTAGACTCGCACTTTCGTAATAACCGGGTTTGAAACAGCCGCCCTCCGCCGGGCGGCTGTTTCGCGTCAAGCGTCATTTCGCCTTCGCCGGTGTCAGATATGCACCAATCCTCCTGGATCTAGGCCCGGTCTGCTAAACCGGCTCCCCTTCCAGAACGTCTCCGTCCAACCGCACAAGCCGCACACGTTCGATCACGTTCTCAAGGGCCCGCACACCGGCAGGAAGATCCGAGCTGTTTCTTCGCACGCGGA
>CAUZKS010000052.1:0-10397 GCA_963580625.1 Dehalococcoidia bacterium
AAGAACGGGTCGGGAACTTTGACCCGATGGCTATGGGTGGCTTCAACGTCGAGGCGTTCGAAAACTTCGACCCGATGGCTTTCGAAGGCTTCGATGCTGACATGGTCGGGAACTTCGACCCGACGGCCATGGCAGGCTTCAACAACGAACAGTTTGGGCACTTCGAGCCGACGACTTTCGGTGGCTTCGGGGAGGATCACTTCAAGAACTTCGACCCCGGTCTGATGTCGGTCTTCGACACAGAACGGGTTGGGAACTTTGACCCGATGGCCATGGGTGGGTTCGACGCAGAGAAATTCGAGGCCTTCAACCCGACGGCTATGGGCGGATTCGATGCTGACCAGGTCGAACATTTCGACCCGACGGCGATGGGTGGGTTCGACGTAGAGAAATTCGAGAACTTCGACCCGACCGCAATGGAAGGATTCGATGCTTCTCACCTCGAAAACTTCGACCCGCTCGCTATGGGCGGATTCGACGCAGAGAAGTTCGCCAACTTCGACCCAACTGCGATGACAGGATTCGACGCTGATCACCTTGAAAACTTCGTACCCGAAGCGGTTAGTGGTTTCGCCCGTGATCACGTCGTCGGAATGGAAGCGGATGCCCTGGTTGGCTTCGAGGTAGAGCACGTAGTCAACCTCGACCAAACAGCCAAGGACGGGTTCGGAGACAAAGTCATCGTCTACGATGACTTCGACCTCGAGGTCCGGGGCGAGTTGATTGGTGAAGAAGCCCAGCGCATGGGTGGATTCGGATCTTTCGACGATCTCCTTGGACAGATCGGTGGCGATGGACCGACTCCGGAAGAGCTCAAGGAGCTTGGATGGAGCGAGGACTTCGACTTGGCCAACGTGGACTTCGGTACCGAAGACACGGGTGTCATCTGGCCAGATTTCTTGCCAGCTGCCGATCTCGCTAAGGCTCTCGCGGCATTCGGTGGATAGGTTATACAAACCATCGGGTAGCCTCTGAAACAAAGAGAGCTTCAGAAGAACCAGGCCCAAGAAGAATAAGGACAGTGCGTCCGCCGAAAAGCGGACGCACTGTCGCGTTTGTACGTGTGGCATTTGGCTTTGAACATCTCGTGACAATCGACCGTTAACATTTCATTCCATGCCACAATTACCGACCACATATACCGCTTTACGGAGTTGACGATGCCCGAACCAGACCGCCCGTTACTTGCAATAACTCTTGGTGATCCCTCCGGGATAGGTCCCGAGGTCGTGGCACGCGCACTGGCTGAATCCGCCGCATACGAGATGGCACGCCCTGTAGTTATTGGTGCGCTGGGACCGATGCTGCGCGGGATAAAGGACACCGGCGTAGGGTTAAAGGCTCGTGTGGTCAACTCTGCAGAAGGAGCCGGCGAGTACCCCGGTGTAATTGATGTCCTGAACGTAGACGGCTTTGAGGATGTGGAGTTTCCGCTTGGAGAACTATCCGCTGTATCCGGTAAAGCCGCCCACGCCTGGATAGAGCGTGCCGTCCGGTTGTGCCAGGACGGGGGAGCGGACGCCATGGTGACTGCGCCGGTGAACAAAGAGGCGCTGAACTTAGCCGGATCCACCGATATGGGGCACCAGGAAGTTTTCAAGCGCATGTCCGGCTCGGACTACGTCGCCACTATGCTGGTGTCCGGAACACTCCGGTGCATGCACCTGAGCACGCACCGGTCGCTCAAACGCGCAGCCGAGTACGCCACGCGAGAGAACATCCTGATGGCGACGAAGTTGACGGACGAGACGTTTAAGTCATGGGGGTTCGAAAACCCGAGGATCGCCATCGCAGCCCTCAACCCACATGGCGGTGAGAACGGGATGATCGGCGACGAGGAGATAACGGACATCCGGCCCGCCGTGGAGGACGCCCAGGCGCTCGGCATCAATGCAAGCGGTCCGATCCCTGCGGACTCCGTGTTCAACCAGGCGATCGACGGCCGATGGGATGTCGTAGTGGTGCTTTATCACGACCAGGGTCACATCCCGATCAAGGTCCACGGGTTCGAGGAAAGCGTGAGCGTGAATCTGGGTATCCCGTGGATCCGAACCTCCGTAGATCACGGCACGGCGTTCGATATCGCCGGGAAGGGCATCGCGCAGGCGGTGAGCATGCGAGAGGCGATCAAGCTAGCGACGCAGTTGGCGACGGGCGTGCGACCTTCGTAGCATGGCCGCGATTTGGTCCCATAGTCATTTCAGGCTTCACGACAGAACGCAACAAGTCCGTCCGTACCTTCTAGAGATAGGCATCGCCTACATTCATATAATCGGAATGCACCGTATTCCAACGCGGGCGCAACATTTCAAATCGGGAGCATCCACTTGAAACTGGGATTCATCGGCGGTGGTGTGATGGCTGAGGCCATCATCTCCGGAATCCGCCGGGCCAATCTGGACGCCGACATAACTGTCGGCGAGCCGGTCGCTGAACGCCGAGCGACGCTTGAGAGCACCTACGGCGTGGTCGGAGTTGCCGAGAACTCGGCAGCCATCGACCACGCTGACCTGATCGTGCTCGCCGTAAAGCCCCAACAGCTAGATGGCGTGGCGTCCCAGATCGTCGGCACCCTGGCCTCGGAGCAGACCGTTCTCTCGATCCTCGCCGGGGTCAAGATTCACACACTCGGCACCAAGTTGAACCACGGACGATTGATCCGTGTGATGCCAAACACGCCGGCACAGGTTGGCGAAGGTATGAGCGCATGGTCGGCGGCGCCCGAGGTACCGGACTCGATCCGTGAGTTCGTCGGCCAGATGCTTGACGCACTTGGCGTCTCTATCTACATGTCCGACGAGAAGTACGTGGATATGGCTTTAGCGGTGAGCGCTAGCGGTCCAGCCTTTGTATATGTGTTCATGGAGTCTCTAATCGATGCCGGGGTGCTGCTGGGATTGCCACGCGACATGGCGCACACGCTGGCGCAGCAGTTAATCATCGGTAGCGGGGTCCTGGCGCGTGAAACCGGCAAACATCCCGCAGAGTTGCGAAACCTTGTCACATCACCTGGCGGAACGACTGCGGCTGGTTTGCAGGTGATGGAAGACGCCGGGTTCCGCGGCACGGTTATCAAGGCCGCTGCGGCGGCGTGGGAACGGGGCGAAGAGCTGGGCAGGGGGTCCAAATGAGTGATCTTCTCGGAATCGTCGGGACCGCTTTTCAGCTGATGGCCTACGCCATCATCGCCCGTTCATTGACGACCTGGTTTCCGTCTGCAAGAAAGAATCCGTTAGTAACAATCATCTACCAGATCACGGACCCGATACTGATCCCGCTTGGCCGTGTCATCCCGCGTGTGGGCATGTTCGATTTTTCGCCGATGGTGGCCGTAATTGGGCTGTTTGTTCTCGCAAAAGTGTTCATGAGCGCTTAACCCGCCAGCCGCTCTCGTACATCGGCCTCGGCCAGACCCGTTACCTGGACGATCTTCCTGCGCACCGTCTTACCGTGCGTCACCCTGACCGCGGCACGCCTGACGCCAAGTGCCTTCGACAGCACTTTGCATACGGCGACGTTCGCCGCGCCATCGACGGGCGGAGCAGTGACGCGCATCCGAAGCGTGCCGTCTTCTAGGAACCCCAGAACGCCATCGGAGCTAGCCCTGGGCTGAACGCGGATAGTGAGACGAGTAAATTCCAAAAATCACCCAGTAGGATCAGGCGTGCGCCATAGCGCCGCCATCGACAAAGATCGTCTGGCCGGTCGTGAAGTCCGAAAAGTCTCCGGAAAGGTAGATCATGAGCGTCGCGATCTCAGCCGGCGTGCCCTTCCGCCGCAGCGGAAGGTAGCGGACAAGAAGCTCCTTCTGCTGCTCCTCGAGCGACGGCGGATCCAACTCAATCCAACCCGTCGCTATGCAGTTGATCCGTACACCGGACGTGCCCCACTCAAGCGATAGCGACCTCGTCATCTGCTGAATTGCCGCCTGCGATGCGGAGAAAGCGGCGTGATTTGTCAGCCCGCGCTCGGCCATCTCCGAGATTATGTTGACGATGTGACCGCTGCCCTGCTGTGTCATCTTCCGTCCGGCTGAACGCGCCCAGCGAAACGCCGCTCCTGCGTTGGCGTCCATCACGGTGCTCCACTCGAACTCGGTGGTATCGAGCGTCGGCTTTCCGAATTCGGTTAGCGACGCATTGACCAGAATGTCGATACGGCCAAGTTCCGAGACGGTCTTATCAACAGCGGCATCCGTTTCGGCGTATCCGGAGAACTCGCCGATGATCGTCGTGGAGCGCCGACCCTGTGCGGTCACAGCGGCGGCGGCGGATTCGACGTACTCAGCGGAGTTTCCTGCTACGGCAACGTCTGCACCGGCCTCTGCAAGCGCGGAGGCGAGCACCCGTGCCCAGCCGCGTGTGTCTGAGGTTATCAGTGCAACCTTGCCTTCAAGGGTCCAGTCGTTCGGGACGGGCATCGTTATTCCTGACTTTGAAGATTGGAAAAAATCGGGGTAAGTGGAAATGCTTATCCGTAGCTCACGCGAGTTCGGTGATGGGTCCGTAACCGGTCGGCGCCATGCCTCCGGCCAGGCCACCACCATCCACGATGAACATCTCGCCTGTCATGTAATCGGACGCAGCCGAGGCCAGCCAGACGGCGACAGGGCCGAACTCACGAGGGAACCCGGTGCGACCGATGGGGATGAGGTCTCCGCGCGGGAGCGACATGGAGGTGGCGTTAGTCGCCTCTGTCGGGAAAAAACCGGGGACGATGGCGTTACATGTGATGCCATAGCGTCCCAGGCTTACGGCCATGGCTCGAGTGATGTTCACGACCCCGCCCTTGCCTGCGGTATACATGTAGTTGTCACGACCACCCCGGAACCCAAATCCGGAAGCGACGTTGACGATCTTTCCGGAGCCACGGTCCGCCATGTGCTTCGATATGGCGCGGGCGCAGTAGAACGCAGAACTGAGGTTGGTCTCGATACCGATGCGCCACGATTCGTCCGTTATTTCCCACAGCGGGGGTCTGCCGGTCTCACGAACGATACCGGCGTTGTTGAACAGCACGTGAACGTCGCCCCACTCGTTCAGGACGGTCTCGAACAGCGCGTTCACCGCAGAAGTGTCTGTGACATCGGTCGAGACGGCCATCGACTTCCGGCCGAGTCCCTTCACCACGTCCGCGGCTTCGTCGATCGGCCCCTGCCTTCGGCCCGCGATTGCGATGTTTGCGCCGGCCTCTGCCATTCCGCGCACCATCTCAAGGCCGAGGCCGGTGCCGCCGCCCGTGATAACGACGTTCATGCCGTCAAGATTTAGCGCATCAAGTACGCCCATCTGTTGCTCCTGTTACTTGTTGGTTCTGGATTATCCGTCGGTGTTATCGACACTCCGGCACGGTGCGAGTCCGCTCGCTACTGACCGGACAGTTGTGTCGTGACTTCCCCTGCCTCGAGCAGTCGCAGTTCGCCGCCGCCGTCTCGCAACAAAAGGCGCCCGGTTTCGTCAACGCCCTCTGCTACTCCGTGTATAAACTCGCCCCCCCACCTCACATCGATCTCCTGGCCGATCGTTTCGAGCCTTGAGCTCCAGTCTGAAACAAGCCTACCCATCTGCTCCGGACTGGAATAGATACGGTCCATCTCAAACAAAAGCTTACGCATCACTTCACGCCTCGACACGGACTCCCCGGTCAGAGTACGAAGGCTTGTTGCGATCTCTGCTATCTCCGGGTGGGCGAAGGCGTCCATGTTGACATTTACGCCGGTTCCTACGATGGCGAAGTAGCCAGTTTTTGAACTGCCCGACTCAACAAGCGATCCGGATATCTTGCGATCAGCCACTCTGACATCGTTCGGCCATTTCAAGGTGACGGGCTGATCGGTAAACGCGTCCAGCGTCCTTGCGACCGCGAGTCCAGCGACGAGAGGCATTTTAGGCAGGTCGGTTACATCAGGCCGCAAAAGAACAGAGAAAAGGATGTCCCTGCCCGGGGGAGATGTCCATGTCCGTGACATCCGTCCACGGCCTGCTGTCTGAACGTCTGCGATCACCACTAACCCTTCTTGCTCACCCGCTTCAGCGGCAAGTCTGGCATCATCATTGGTGGATTCAGTTTCCTCATGCCACACGATGCGGCGACCAATCACATGACGATCGTCCACGGTCTCAAGCCCCTCAAATTCGTCCTGAACGTCGCTCAAGGTCCCTCCTGCAGTGATTTCGAAGTGATTAACCTTCTTCTCGTCGCCAGCCGACGTAGTATCGCCGTCGTTCACGCCCTGTCAAATGCCCCAGCAAAATGCGGATGAGTAGGTGGAATTCCTCATATTCATAGGTAGGACCTAGGACAAGGACTGCAATCAGCCCGAGTAGCCTGAAGATCACTATGAACTGGGGAGAGTGTCATCGTTGCCACCGGGGCAACCACGAACGCCAGCTTTTTCCGGGATCAGTCCAGCGAGAGGCACGTATGGCTCAGACGCCATCCAATAACCGTTCTGATGAAATGAACTTGGAGTCATTCGAGTCTCTCTGGCGCCAGGCCCTCCCAATAAGGGATTTCGCCCGCGACGAGGTCGACGCGACCCATCGACGATGTGCGGACGCGGAGCAAGCCAGGTAGAGGCCGAACAGAACGGTATTCGGGCGACCGAAGAGTTGTGCGCAGACATCCGGGCCGAGGCGTAGACGGATCTCGAAGAGGCATAGGCGACGCTGAACACCGCACGTGAGCTTCAAGAACAGACCGAGGCCGATTCAACGGGAGTTCGAAGTGATGCCCAAACGGTGTTACGGTCTTCCGACCGTCCGTAACTACAACACAGGAGTGCAGTGCCCGCATTGTCGAAACGTTTCACACCTGAGGTCTCGGTTGAACTGCCGTCCGTGTACGACGCCCAGGTCTCGCCCGATGGAGCGCTGGTCGCTTTCGTAGTCGGAGACAACTTCCGCCGAGGCGGGACCGCAGCGCCCAAAATGCCTCCGGCGAGTATCTACTCCGTTCCGGCGACTGGCGGGTCTACGATGAAGCTGACTAACAGCGAACGATCCGACACAATGCCACGTTGGTCACCCGATGGCAGTTCGTTAGCGTTCCTGTCTGATCGAGAGGTCGACGGACAGCGACAGATCTACGTGCTCCCCCGCCATGGTGGCGAAGCGCGCAGGCTGACGGACGTACAGGGTGATATTCCAAGCCCGCGTAGTCTCTCTCCGATGTCGTGGGCGGCAGATGGCCGCTTCATCTCGTTTCTGAAGGTCGATGGCGAGACCGACGAAGATCGTGATCGACAATCCACAGGCGCTGACGAGATCGTTTTCGAAGAAAATCACCGATACCAGCGTTTGTGGATCGTGAACGTCGAAAGCGGCAATACCCGGTGCGTATCCCCTGACGGACTCCAAATCTGGGAGGCGACCGTATCGCCGGACGGGGCACGGGTCGCGGCTGTTGTGTCCGATCTGCCGTACGAAGGAGACTGGTATTTGAATCGGCTGGTCGTGTTCGGGATCGACTCGGACCAGCTCACCGTGCTTTACGACGAGAAACGCCCCGCGGCCAAGCCAGAGTGGTCGCCGGACGGAGCGTCCGTGGCATTCCTGACCTCGATCTACAGTGACCGCGGCAACGACTCAGGCGATCTAATGCTGGTTCCAGCCACCGGTGGAGAACCCCGTAATCTCACTGCGGATCACGGAGTCTCAGACCATTACGGCGTGTTCCATGAGAGCGGAGACGCCATCCTGACGGCAACAAACGTTCACGGTGGCTCCGGTATCAGCACGATAGATGTCCAGTCCGGAGAACGCACATACCTGTGGAACGAGAAGAAGGGCTTCTCCAATTTCTCCCGCTCATCTGGCGTCTCTGGGTCTTCGGATTCTAACGCGCCGATATTCGCGGCCGTGATCGACGACCCCGACCATCTACCTGAAGTTTTCTCCGGGACCGAGGTCGATGGCGAGATTCAGTGGCGAATCCTGACCGATGTACATGCTGACTGGTCCGATCTCGATATCGGCGAGACACGCGAGGTGTTCTGGGATAGCAACGATGGACTGCGTATGCAGGGTTTGCTGCAACTGCCACCCGGCTACACGAGCGGTCGAATTCCGGTAGCGATGATGGTGCACGGCGGGCCAACCGGCTCGGTCAGGTTCAACTTTCAGGACCACCACCGCTGGGCGAAGTTGATCTCTGACTCGGGAATCGCCGTGTTCCTGCCGAACTATCGCGGCTCAACCGGCTGGGGCGTACCTTTCGCCGAGACCAACGTCGGCGACATGGGCGGCGAGGACTTCCAGGACATGCTCGCTGGGCTCGATCATCTCGTGGAAACCGGGATTGCCGATCCGGAACGGCTCGGCATCTGCGGCTGGAGTTATGGTGGCTTCACGGCGGCGTGGGCGGTGACGCAGACCGATCGATTCAAGGCCGCGATCATGGGTGCCGGGATCGCCGATTGGCGAGCGTTCCACGGCCGATCGTATCTGCATGTGTGGGATGCAATCCACTACGACGATTCCGACCCTTACGACCTCGATAGTGCACATGCAGCGTTCTCGCCGATCAACTTCGTCAAGAATGTCCAGACGCCGACGTTGATTCTCCACGGCGAGCAGGACTGGGACGTCCCGGTAGAGCAGGGCTACCAGTTCTTCCGAGCGCTAAAAGATCAGGGCGTAGACACCCGCCTCGTCGTGTACCCGAGAGAGCCGCACGGCGTGGAGGAGTACGGCCACCAGCTGGATATCGCGAAACGCGTGCGGCAATGGTTTGAAGAGCGGCTGCTGGACTGACTACAAAGTCGACGACATTCCCGACACAAGACAGGAGATTGAATGACCAGAGCCGTTCTGTTTGACCTGTTTGGGACTCTGGTTCCATCGCCGCCGATAAGGGAGTACCGGAACGTCGTCGATTCCGTCGCGAGGATCGCCGGATTGCCGGTTGATGAATTCTTTGAACGATGGATGTCCGCCAACGATGATCGGTTGATGGGGACGCACGGGTCGTCTGAGAGCGAGATCAGGCACGTAATGGAGTCCTTCGGGAACACACTGTCGGACGAGCAGATGGCCGAGTGTGTGCGGGTTCGGCGTGATGCGATGCACCGCTTACTGAACCCAAAACCTGACTGTATCGACATGTTGCAGCAGCTTTCCGACCACGGTATCGCACTGGCCCTCGTTTCTGACTGCGTGTTTGACGTGCCCGCGATCTGGCCATCGACGCCGTTCGCCGAACTTTTCACCATAACGGTGTTCTCGTGCGTTCTGGGCATTCGGAAACCAGATGCACGCCTCTACGAGGCAGCCATGGATGGCGTGGGCGTGACACCGTCCGAATGCCTGTTCATTGGTGATGGAGGCTCCAACGAACTCCAGGGCGCTCGAAACCTCGGTATCGCCGCCTACATGCTCGACGACCAACCGGCGGACCAGAGCACGGTACTGCGAGTGGACGTCCATGAATGGGACGGTCCGTCCATCCAGACCCTCTCCCAAGTTCCGGGGTTGATCGCGCACATCGGGCAAGGTTCAACTAGCATCGAGTCAGATAACCAGCGCACTCATCCACAACGACTCTATCCAAAATAGCCGCCCAGCCGAACCGTACACGGTAGCGTGCCTTGAATCTCCAAAATCCGGTGTGACGCCGACTCGTGGCGTCGTTTATGTGCCGGGCGTAGACTCCAATTCTCGTGGGCCGGCGGATTCCATCGCCGATTGCAGACCGCACAGCGGTAAGGAGTGGCCACCGAGACATGGGCTGGCAATACGGTCGAAACCGATGCGAGCCTTGATCACAGCCTGACGCCCGGATGGTGAAAATGCAGCGCGCTACTCGAGAGGTCTTGTACTACGAGACCGGGGCCGATAACGCGGTCACGATGACCGTCAAACCCGGCGAGGTCTTCGAAGTAGAGACCCAAATGAACCGGGGGCCCAACTCAGACCATCCCTCCGTTCCTGACCACCTGCGTAAGTACTACAACACGGTGCGTAGCGACAGCCTGCCCACAGACAAAGGCAACGCCTCATCCGGCGCCATACGCGTCGAGGGCGCAGAGCCGGGACAGGTTCTGGTCGTCCATGTCGAGAAGATCACGCCTCACAACATCGGATGGACCGGCTACCGGGGCAACACGAGCGCAATGCCCGGCTGGCTTGGTGATTCCAACGTAGGCCCGACCTCCAAAGTCGTTGAGATCCGTGACGGCAAAATAATCTGGAACGATAAGTTCTCGATCCCAATCAAGCCGATGCTTGGTTGCGTCGGCGTTGCGCCGTTACGTGACCGCTGGGTCAACTCGTGGGCCGGCGTGTGGGGCGGCAATTTTGACATCCAGGAAGTCACCGACGGTGCACAGGTCCACATACCTATTCAGGTTCCCGGGGCCAACCTGCACGTCGGCGATATGCACGCCCTTCAAGGCGATG
>CAUZKS010000053.1:0-10292 GCA_963580625.1 Dehalococcoidia bacterium
CCGGGTTCCTCTTCTACTGGGGCATCGCCCAGAAGAAAGAGCCGCTCTTACTCCTCCCAATCGCCTCCGGTATCCTGCTCGCCAACATGCCGCTGGAGGCCTTGACCCGTGAGGCCGGCGCGGGTGGCGAAGAAGGGCTGCTCCACTTCTTCCAGCAGAACGCACTTAACAACGACCTGATGCCGCTACTCATCTTTATGGGTCTCGGCGCGGCGACCGATTTCGAACCGGTGCTCTCAAGTCCCCGCTCGCTTTTACTTGGCGCTGGCGCCCAATTTGGAGTGTTCGTAGCGCTGCTGGGCGCGCTTTTGCTGTCGTTCACGGGCGTGTTCGACTTCGGACTTCTTGAAGCGGCCTCAATCGGGATAATCGGCGGCGCAGACGGACCTACCACTATCTTCATCTCCAACAAGATGCACCAGTTCGGGTTGGACAACGGCGTGCCGGTCTCAGACATCGTCGGCGCGACGACCGTGGCCGCGTACTCTTACATGGCGCTCGTCCCGATCATCCAGCCGCCGATCATCAAACTCCTCACGACCAGGCGCGAGCGGCTCATCCGTATGCCCTACCCGGACAAGCCGATCTCACGCCGCGTCAAGATCATGTTCCCGATACTTACGACCATCGTCATCGGCGTTCTCGTGCCGCAGGCCGTGCCCTTGATCGGCATCATGATGTTCGGGAACCTGATCCGTGAATCCGGCGTCGTGCCCCGGCTGGCCAACACCGCCCAGAACGAGCTGATGAACATCGTGATCATCTTGCTCGGCTTGACGGTCGGTTCCCTCATGCCGGGGCGGATATTCCTCCAGATCGAAACCATCGGAATATTCCTGCTCGGACTGTTCGCTTTTATCGTAGCGACGATCTCGGGATTGCTGCTGGCGAAGGGCATGAACCTGTTCAACCGTAAAAACCCGATCAACCCGATGATCGGAGCCGCCGGCGTGTCCGCAGTTCCGATGGCTGCACGGGTAGTTCAGGACATGGCGAGCAAGGAAGATCCGGACAATTTCATACTGATGCACGCCATGGGACCAAACATTGCGGGTGTAATTGGAACTGCCACAGTGGCCGGAATTCTGTTAAACATCGTTCCGCAACTTGTGACTTAGACAAACAGATCACGTGGCCGCCTGAATCTTCGCAAGATCGGATGTCACTTATCAGGAGTACCGATGGTCGATCGCAGCATGCGCGGCATCTTTCCGGTCTTGGCAATGCCGTTCGATAGGGAAGGCAATATCGTCGTCGAAGACCTCCAGCGGGAAGTCGACTGGATAGCCGGACATGGTATCCCCGGAGTCGCCATCGCCCTTGGCAGCGAGGTGTACAAGCTCTCGGACGAAGAACGTGTGTTCGTCCTGAAAACGGTAGTCGAGGCCGCAAAAGGACGCCTGAAAGTGGTCATGAACACCGGCCACGAGGGGACCGGTGTCTCGATCGATTACGCGAAATCGGCGCAGGAACTCGGCGCTAGCGCGTTGATGATCAGACCACCATCGTTCGCGCAGCTTTCTGCCTCTGAGGTTACGAAATACTTCGTCGCCATCGCGGAGGCCATCGATATTCCGATCTTCATGCAAGACGTAGTTGGCTCCCAGGTGCCCCCGTCGCTCGCGGTCCAGCTCGCAAAAGCACATGAGAATCTTTGCTACATCAAGGTCGAGGTTGCGCCGTCCGTTCCCAGATTTGCTGACCTAGTGGCACGCACCGGCGCCTCCGGTTTGATCCCGTTCGGCGGGTCCGGAGGCCAGTTCCTCCTCGAGGAGGCCCGGAGAGGCTCGCAGGGATCGATGCCGTGGTCAGTAATCCCGGACGTGTACGCCCGGGTTTGGGACGACTTCCAGTCCGGCAACGAAGTGGACGCTGAAATCCAGTACCGGCGTTACGCAGCGTTAAATCGCACAATCGCACAGGGCATGGGAGCTGCGATGTGGGTTAACGACTGGATACTGATACGCCGTGGCATTTTCCAGGAGACCTCGCAGCCAAGGAAGCCAGCTCCTCGGCCGGATGACCAGACCAGGAAAGAACTCGACGCCATGCTGGAAGAGCTTGACCTCGTCGGGAAATAACCGGTCGAATGACCCTCATGTCACCAAGCAATTACGGGGAGCGCAACATTGGTTGATCGCACCATGAATGGGATCTTCCCGATCCTCGCAACGCCCTTCGACGATAAGGGACAGATCGATTTCGAAGACCTCGAGCGCGAGGTCGAGTGGATGATCAACGTGGGCGTCAACGGCGTCGGAATTGCCGTGGCAAGTGAAATATACAAACTCACCGACCCTGAGCGCGACGAAGTCCTGTCCTCCGTCGTAAAACAGGTCAATGGGCGCGCACCGGTCGTGATGAACACCGGCGCAATGGGCACAGATGTGACGGTGTACTACTCCCAGCGGGCGGAGGAACTCGGCGCAAACGCGCTGATGATTCGGCCGCCCAGCTTCATCGCTATGCCGGCCGGTGAGGTGATCGAGTTCTTCGCCCGCGTCGGTTCATCGGTCGGAATCCCGATCTTTCAGCAGGATCAGGCGACCGCCCAGGTGAGCCCGGGAATGGCGGTCGAGATCGCCAGACGCCACGAAAACCTCTGTTACATCAAGGTCGAGACGGCTCCAACGGTGCCACGAATGGCCGAAACGGCCGCGCTCCGGGATGCAGCGACGGATGCCGGCGGTGATCTCATTTTGTTTGGCGGCGCGGGCGGCACGTTCCTGTTCGAGGAACTGCGCCGAGGATCAGTCGGGACCATGCCCGGCTCTGTAATACCTGACGTGTTCGTCAACGTGTGGGAGCGCTGGCAGGACGGCGACGAAGAAGGCGCAGAAGCGGAGTTCCGGCGTTACGGCGCGTTAATCCGGACGCTGAAACAACCTCAGGGTCTCGACAACTGGATTTATAAAGAGATCCTGGTCCGGCGGGGTATCTTTAAATCGGCCCACGCCCGTCACCCGGCCGTGAAGCCCGACCGTTTCCAGATTTACGAGCTAGAACAGATGCTGGACGAACTGGAACTCGAAGAGTCGGAAGCCTAAAGAGCGCTGGTACCTTCAGGCATGAACACCGCAACACGACAATCCGAAACAGCCTCACGGTCCACCTCCACCAAGGCGACCTGCCTCTGTTGCGATTCCGACTGCGCCTGTATGCGGGGAGCCGGACTGTTCAGCACGTTCCACCCGGCTCCCAGTAGCACCTGCGCCTCCCCACAACACCCGGTGAACTCGCCACAGGCAGGCATCCAATGATGCCGGTCCTGGACGTATGGTCCAGCAGTCCGTTGTCCGATCTCTCGACCGTGGAGATCGTTCTTCTCTCCGTCCTCGCATTCGGCGTGGCCTATGTATCAGGCATGGTCGGAATGGCGTTGGGCGTCGTCCGATTTCCGCTCTTGATCGCGTTCGGTATAAGCGTGCCGATAGCCGCGGGCGTGAACCTCGCGGTCAGCGTTGTCACGGCCGTGACGAGCGGGATGGAACACTGGAAAAACCACCGGATAGCGTTCCGAGTGGTGCTGCTCATTGGCGTGCCTTCGTTTATCGGCGCCTTCTTCGGCAGCCTCGCATCGGATTCGATACATGTCTGGATCCTGCTGTCGATCGTCACCCTCGTTCTGTTGTGGTCCGGCCTGGTGGCACTTGCACGTGCTCTACGCACAAGGGATACGGAAGAGGGAAGGGACGAATCTATACAGGTTCCATTGCCGTCGACACGCCGTTTGATCCTCGAGATTACGGTCGGTTTTCTCATAGGCGTGCTGGGGGGGGCCGTGGGACTGGTTCTCGGTACCGTACGTATGCCGGCGTTAGTAAACGTCCTGAAACTTCACCCTGCTATCGCGATCGGCACCAACACGATTATCGGCCTACTGGTCGGTGCCTCCGGGTTCGTCGGCAAGCTGATCAACGGGGACGTGGATATCCTGCTGATCGCGCTGCTGGGAACCACGGGCATGGTCGGCAGTTACCTAGGCGCTCGACGGACCGGCCAAATGAACACCAACAACCTCCGGCTCGCAATCGGCATAGTGCTGATAGTAGTAGCGCCCTTCATGGGCGTGAGAGCAGCAATAGAGTTCCCAAACTAGCCACAATGAGGCGATTATTAGGGGGCCTTCCGATGATTTGGTTGTGATCGCCGTCCCTCATACCATCAATCGTTGTAGGGGCGTATGGCAATACGCCCACGATCGACGTTCACCACAACGGTAATTACCGTCGAACACAATATTCTGCCATTCTGAGCCCGAGGCGAAGAATCTCCCGGGGTGCCGTCCATCACGGAATCTCTGGGTTGGACACCCTTCATCCCGGTAGGGAGGTCGTTGGTCGGGCCCGTGATGTATGTTGCCGAGTGATCGGCGCGGCTCGCCGCGAATAGATGTCGATTTACTGATGGACCAGCAAATCACTCGCCTTCCCCGGAAGGATCAGGACGACAGAAAATCACGAACCGCCGTTCAGGCCGCTACCCACGCACCCACACCCCATCCCTACGCGGTCGCCAGCTCGACGACTGCCTCGGCTATCTCATCCGGCGTGCCGGACGACAGCACCCTCATCGTGACCTGACGCGAGGACGCCAGCCCGGTCATCGGCATAATCACCGCCGAAACTGATGTCGGAACCCCAGGTTCGTCAAACATCTTAAGCGCCGCGGTTACTTCTTCTTCAATTGCCACGCCGACGATAATGCCACCTGTTTTCTGGATGCCCATGAACGGCAGCACTTCATCCGCAGCCAGAGCCTGACCGCGAATGTTCACACCGACGGCCTGCAAACGCTCGGCGGCGGTTGCGGAGGCTATTTCATCCGGCCATTCCGCTTTTTCTGCGTTAACAAGAACATCGATCTTGCCGACCTGGCCTTGGATCCACAGGAATACCTGCCGAACCGACGTTCGGTCCGTCACGTCCATATGTGCCAGCAGACATCCTGAACCGAGGGTCTGGATATTTACGTAGACCTCATGCGCTGTATCGCGATCGCCCGAGTATGTAATCGCTACCGTCTTCGCACCGGCCCGCGCGAGAGCCTCGGCAATCACCCGTCCGCGCGCCTGCCCCCCGCCTGTCACAACACACACCTTCTCCGCTATCGGAACGTCGATGTGATAAGTCTTATCCGAATCGAAACCGGCCGGGCCGTTATCCAGAGGATCGTTAGTCGGTGTAATCAATAATCGCTCGGCCGGTAATCAGGCCCGCCTGCAGGTCGTCGCACGCCTGGTTGATGTCTTCAAGTCGATATCGCCGCGTCACCATCTCATCCAACCTGAACTTACCCTCCTCGTACCATCGGAGATACATCGGAAAGTCCTTTTCTGGGTACGTCGCGCCCAGGCTGCCCCGATAAGTACGCTGGTGATACATGAACAAACCAGGGTCGATGGTCATCTGTTTGGCCGGCATACCAATCAGCACCGCCATGCCGCCGTGGTTGTCCGCGCCCGATCCCCCTCCGCGCGTCATCGGGAGTATCTGTTCACTTGTGATCTGAAGCCCGATGGCGTCAAACGCGTAATCGACTCCACCGCCCGATATCTCCTGGACGGCCTCGATCGGGTCCACCTTTGAAGCGTTGACCGTGTGCGTGGCGCCCATCATTCGGGCGTACTCCAATTTGGCGTCATCAAGATCAACCGCAATGACTGGGTACGCCTCAAGGATGCTCGCCATCTGTACGGCGGAAATACCGACTCCGCCAACTCCGATAACGGCGACCGAGTTCCCGGGGCGGACCTGCGCCGTGTGCATCACAGCACCGGCGCCCGTGAGCACGGCGCATCCAACGATGCAGGAGACGTCGGTCGGCGCTGATTTTGGAATCGGCACGACGAGCTGTTCTGTGGTCAAAACGTCCCGGCCCCATGTGTACACGCTGCCGCTGACGGGCTCTTCCCGGTAAGTAACCCCTGTCGGCCCATTTGTGCCTCGGCCCTTTACTGGATCTCGCCGGACCCAGGTCACGATGGCGTGATCGCCCTCTTTCAGATGTGTCACGTCACTGCCGATATGCGTCACGATGCCGGTTCCCTCATGTCCGAGCACGCCCGGAGTTTTGCTATCCGGGTTGTGCATCTGGTGGAGTTGGGAGTGGCAGACGCCGGACGAGAACATCTTGACGATCACCTGGTCCGGTCGCGGGTCCGGGATCTCTATTTCGTCGACGGTCAGGGGCACACCGTGTTGGGTGTGTATCGCTGCGACTGATTTCATAAGAGACGCTTCCTTAAGATCCGGAGTCGGAGCAAAGGCTGACTTCGGGCCGCTGGCAGACGCGTAAGCAGAGCGAGAGTCGGTCGAGTTTAGCAGCGAATTCGATCAGGGCGATACGGAATTTAATGCTCAATTCGCGAGGTCAGACAGATCCATTCCGCAGGTACTCAGGACACCGATGAACGAGAGCATCCTGAGCGGATTTACCTCCCCGTCTACAAGGTCCTGAATTGTGTCTATCCCGATCTCTGATCTGAGGCACTCAAGTTGCTCCGCCGTGAACGGGAGATCGGACGCCAAATCCATGAGATCGGTAGTTTCCACGATCCCTAGAATATCGGGTACGTCCAGCGCACCGGGGAGCATTTGAGGAAGATCGATCGGGGCGCTGTCCGCAGCGGTGTCATCCAGGGTCGAATCAATATCGAGGCCACCAGCCAACGCGAGCAGGTCTACCAGACCGACGCCGCAAGTGGTGAACGCTTCGAGTACCGGAACGATGGCCGCCTGGTCCACGTCGCCTTCGATCAGCGACTCCAGCAACTCGGAGTCGATGATCAAGACAAGGCATACGATCTGTTCCGCGGTGAACGGCAGACTGTCCAAACCCTCGTAATCAGCTTCAGCCGATTCAGTGAGCAGGCTGTTAGAGCCCTCGATCAGCTGAACGAGGGCAACTCCACAGGCCTGAAATGCGGGCAGTACGGACAACACGTCTGCACCCGACAGATCATCGCCGACAAGCTGCTCTAGGATTTCCACCTCTACTTCTAGACCGAGGCACTGGATATCGGCCTCGGTGATCCCTAGTGAGTCCAGATCTGCGGCATCAACGCCAAGCGGTGCGATATCGATTAAGGAATTCGAAGCAACCGTCCGCACAGGCGTCGCCGTAGGCTCGGGGTCGTCGCTGTCGCAAGCGGCAACAATAAAAAACGCCGACAACATAGCCACCAGCACTATCCAGGAACCTTTGAATTTACCCATCATCGCAATGATCCCGGCTTTAAACGCGAACCCCCGTCAACGTTTAAAAATCAATTCCTGGATTTTACGCCTCAGGCGTTAGTCCAATCCCAGCAACACCCGTCGCACGAGGCTCAGGCTGCTTAACGCCGCACGTCGTCTGTCTGGCACGCCTCGTCCGGCAGATCGAACGTGGCGCGTGTGGGTGCCCTCAGCATCTGTCACAGCTATATACGTCTCTCCACGCCCAAGGTTCTCGGTGCGTTGGTCGCCCTCTTCAACGGCGTGAACCGCCACGCCAAGCGTCGCCCCTGATACAGCCCGAACCGTCCGTGACAATGCGGCGGCGCGTTCCGGGCCACCGGCAAACGGTGGTGACTCGCCACCCGCCCGCGCCAGCCGTTCCAGCGCATCGTTAGAGTTGATGATGTTGCCCTCGACGTATGCATCGCCCGCAGCTCGTTGGAAAACATCTGCTATCGCGCCGCCTAAAAGGTCTTCGTAGGTCGCAACCGTCAATCCTTTGTCCGCGATCAAACGCCCAACCACGGCTTCGAGGGTGTCGTCTTCGGTCCCGAATATATTGTCGCCGAGAAGTTTGCGCGCTTCCTCCTCGACCGGGCCAATCAATTCCTCAGCCTTGGTGGCCGAACTGGCGCGTGCGGCGATCCTGACATCCACCTGACCCGGGTGCGCCATAGTGCCGACGCCGGGGTTGCCGTCGTCCACCATCAGATGCCCAATCAGGTGATCAACGTTGCTCTCGCCAAGATCCACGGTCTTGAGCACCCGGTACTGGATCACATCGGTGACATTGAACTTCTCTTTTATGAAGGGAAGCACCTCGTTGTCGATCAGCCATTTCATCTCGAACGGAACGCCTGGAAGCGAAATGATCACGCCCGTTTCGTCCTCGACAACAAATGCGGGGGCCGTGCCGTTGGGGTTCCGGAAAATCCTTGCGCCCTCGGGGATCTCGGCCTGTTTCTCGTTGTTCTTGGTCAGGATGAAGCCGCGCTTGCGAAATCGCTCTTCAAGTTCAAGCAGGGACTCCGGGTCGATGACCACATTGACGCCCATCACCGCCGAAACGATCTCGCGCGTCAGGTCGTCCTGGGTCGGTCCGATGCCACCTGTCGTGATCACGACCTGCGACCGGCCATGGGCACGTTTCAATGTATCCAACATCCGGATTCGACTGTCGCCAACGGTGTTTACATAGTGAAGATCGATCCCGTTGTCGGCGAACCGCTGGCCGATCCAGGCCGAGTTTGTGTCAACGATCTGGCCCAGGAGCAGTTCGGTTCCGATGGCGACAATTTCGGCGTTCATGTGACCAGCAATTCTCCTTCGAGCGTGTTGTTGTCTTGCTTGACGTCTCGCATTGGGCCGTAATGCGGAAGCGTAGAACCGTTGCGACAGGCCGTCAAACGTTCGTCGCAAACCTTTCTGGCAGTCACATCTCCAACTGTCGGTTGACAGGTTAAGAACGTTTGTTCTATGGTGAGAACACCCGTTCTAATACAAGTTCCTGAAACGCACACCGATTCCATACCCGCTGGAGAACAGTGTCCGGGAACGCTGAGCCACTGGTTCGCCCGGGCCGGCCAATTGACCAGATTAAGAGGTACAGGACATGACGACACTGGCAACCCGCTCTTCTGCTATCGCCACAACGACGGATTCCGGTTCGTCTGTTTCCGCCTCCCCGATTGATGTATCCAACGAATCTGCCCGATCTTTCGACGGAGCAGAAGAGTTTTCGCGTGCTGTGCTCGACAGCATCGTTGGCAAGAGGGGAGAGACTCTGTCGATCTCGGTACGGTCCGACGCAGAGGCGATCGACATATCAACACGCCTCGAACTTCTGCTCATGACCGTCGGGATGGGCGCAGGATCGGTGTCCGCGCGTGTGGCCCCCTCTTTCATGGATCACACATACCCGGCCATGCGTTCTCTCACACAGGCGCTCGATAAAGCCGGATTTTCCGGCATGTGGACGGCTATCGGTGCTCGGAACATCCGACTAATGAAATCCTGCCAGATGTTCGTAAGCGTTGACGCCCCTTCAGCCACCAGTATCCCAGGCCAGCCGAACAGGCCGGACACGCTCCTGGAGGTTGTCTCAGCTGACCAGATCCCGACAGACTGGTTCCGAACACGTGTCGCTCCGAGGTCTTCCACAAAGGGCCTGACGACCGTGTACTACAGCTCCTCCAGAAGGTCCCCCGACGGACGGGAGTCCCTCTTCGACCGGGTGAGGCGCTCAAATCTCACCAAAGAATGGCGTGACGGTATCCGCCGACACTTTGAGACGGCCGACATTGCCGAGGCCGTGACCGCCAACTAGCGATTCGGGTCCCAACCCATTTCATATTTCCAGCGCCGGTGACGTAGAGGAGGACACGCCATGACCACGATCAGACTTGTCCGCGCAGACACCCTGCCCGAGAACATCAACTACAGAGACGATGGCTGCGAAGTTTCATATTCATGCCTAGTTTGTCCTCTCCCGATCTGCAAATTCGACGACCCGGGCTGGCTGCAACGCGAAAGCCGGCAGAGTCGTGACGAAGCGATGATCACAGCCCGCAGATTCGAGAGCCTCTCGGTCTCCCAGATCGCGGAACGGTTTGAGGTCAGCACGCGAACGGTGCACCGTGTTCTGAAACAGGAACGGGAGGGAACGAGACAGTTACCTGATTCAGAGCAGCGACCGATGCTCTCAGTGTTGACCCTCCGGACACAATCAGCGTTCAAGTCTCCTCAACCACTGCCACGTATCTGGCCGCCGGCGGAGGACATAGAACGCGAGCCTATTCTCGTCAAAACCGCGTAATTAACCCGGAGTCTGAGCGAGGTAGATACCGTCCTCGGGCCGCCTGACGGAGTCCCACCCGACTAAATCCCGGCGTTACCCGGGCGTCTCGGACACGCGCTCTTCTTTGCCAGCGCCAACCCGCACCCGGTCACCCGTCGCCTGGTAGACAACGCGTTCTGCAATGTTCGTCGCTCTGTCAGCAATGCGCTCAACGTTGTGAGCGGCCCACAGAAGATAAGTGCCACGCTCTACGTTCGCCGGATCGGCCTTCATCA
>CAUZKS010000054.1:0-10172 GCA_963580625.1 Dehalococcoidia bacterium
CTGTGGCGGTAGATATAATCCTGCTTAATCTGTGTGATTACCTGGCGGCACGTGGACCACGCTTAAATGACTCTGAATTTCAGCGATTTCTGGGACTGCTCAGTGATATACTATCCCGCGGCCTTAAGCCAGAACCGGAGCGATACACAAAGGACCTGCTGGTCGGTGGACATCAGGTTCAGGAACGTTACGGTTTGCAACCGGGACCGGAGATCGGTCGGTTGCTGGGTGCGCTACGAGATGCTGAGTCGTCGGGCGTCGTCCAAACAAAAGCAGAAGCCTATGAACTGCTTGCCCGCCTTCTTGGGCGGGCAGCATCGCGTCGCGGGAGACCCTGAGTGAGAAGACCCCGAAGAGGACTGGTTCTACTCGCGATCCTGTTTGCCCTGAGCGTGGCCGTCCTTGCAGTGCCAAGGGTGGAGATAAACACGCCAATATGGGGCCTGGATCGCGGAGACGAAGAGAACATTCTCGGATTGTCCCTTGGCCTTGATCTTAAGGGTGGGTCCCACCTTGTCTACAAGGCAACCAAAGAAGATGGCTCTGCGGCAGACGCAGAAGACCTTGAGGGCGTGCGCAAGATCTTGGAGAAGCGCGTCAGTTCCTTCGGTCTTGCCGAGCCAACTATTCAGTTGCTCGGTAACCCGGCTGACCGCGTCCTGGTCCAGCTGCCCGGACTAAGTGGCGCAACTATTGCCGTTGATTTTGATGGCAACACGGTCTTTGCTGAAGAATTTGAGGCATTTTTACAGTCCGCCTCGATCGGGCATCCGGAGACAAAGGTCAGCATCGACGATAACCAGCTCATCGCGAGGATGGACGAGTTACGTCCGGCACTTCGAGCTACCGATGGCTCGGTGATTACCGAATCTGAGGCCGACGTGATCAGGCGGGCGGTGGAAGACAACTTTCCGGTGACCGCCGTTATTTCATTCGCCGCCATCGACCCCGAAACTGGCGAGATTCCGGTAGCGGTTGAGCCGGCCGATGATTCGGGAAACGCGGGAACATCGGACGATGACGTTTCCGCGACGCCTGTTCCCCAGCCCGCCGCGACGCCATCCGCTGACGGAAGCGACGCTGGCGATCCCACGCCCGTGCAGACGGATGAACCGGCGCCTGTATTCGCAGACGACGACACACCTGTCGATGTTGGCCCAGTATCGATCGTCCCCGAGATTACGCTCGAACAGATACAGGAAGTGCTTGCCGGTATCGGACTTGCAAGTGTCCTTGTAGAGACCGTCAACGACACAGCGGGAGACGCGATCGATAACTTCTGGTCTATCGAACTCATTGGAGTTCGGGCACAAGAGTTCGAGGAAAACGGTGACTCCATTCCAACGCTCACCGAAGAAGCGCGTGAAGCGCTGGATGAGTTGAGCCCGTTGGGGGTGTTCGTCACCTCCGGTACGATCGAACTATGGGCGGTTGGTGGCGGTGTGCAGGAAGCCAAGCATCTGATCGGCCAGACGGCGCAGCTCGATTTCAGAGAGCGCAAGTGCGGCACCCTGACCCCCCCGAACGTCGGCGACGCATGGCCGCCAGATGGTATGTCCGTTGAAGAGTGGCGTACGATTCGTTGTGTAGATGAGACTTACTGGAACCCGCCTTACGGTGGCGGTGAACAGGACATCGACATCCAGGGTTCTGATCTGACGGATGCCTTTGCCGGCACGCAGCCCGGGGTCGTTGGTCCGGTCGTAAACATCAGCTTCAACGACCACGGTTCGGACGAGTTCTGTGACGTAACCGGGAGGATTTCCCGGGCTACGAACCAGGACGTTCTCGCCATTTATCTTGACGGCGAAGAACTTGTGGCGCCCTCCGCATCCACGGCGATCTGCAACGGCAGCGCCTACATATTTGGCAACTTCACCGCTGAACGAGCACGCACGGTATCCATTCAGCTTCGGTCGGGTTCACTCCCGGTAAACCTTGAGTTGATCCAGGAACGTAACGTGGACGCTACGCTCGGTTCAGACTCGCTCAGGAAGAGCGTGATCGCCGGCATCATAGGCCTGGGACTCGTCCTGGTGTTCATGGTGATGTACTACAAGATCCCGGGCTTCGTGGCCGCTCTAGCGTTGATCCTCTATGCAGTGGTCTTACTGGCGTTGTTCAAGTTGATGCCGGTCACGCTCACACTCTCCGGAGTGGCGGCGTTGATCTTATCGATCGGTCTGGCGGTTGACGCCAATATCCTGATCGCAGAGCGCACCAAGGAAGAACTCCGCATGGGCCGGGCGCTACTGGCCTCGATCACGACCGGTTTCGACCGTGCGTGGCCGTCGATCAGAGACGGAAACATATCGACAATAATCACGTGCATCGTCCTATTCTGGTTCGGTGATCGACTCGGTACCAGCCTGATCCAGGGATTTGCTCTAACGCTTGGAATAGGTGTCGTCGTATCGATGCTTACGGCGTTCTTTGCCAGCCGAGTGATCATGAGATCCATTGCCGGCACGTCCCTTGGACGGCGTATCGATTCGTTCGTGCCTGTGGGTTCGATCGGTGTTGACCGAGCGATCGGCTCAGGGGAGTAGGACGATGATCGATTTCATTGGGAAACGAGTCTGGTTCGCTGGCCTGTCCTCCATCTTGGTGATCGCGTCGGCGCTGTTGCTGACGGTTGGTCCCGGCCTGAATGAAGGAATTGATTTCACAGGCGGAACTTCAACCACGCTTCAAATAAACGACGAGAATGTAGGCACGGACGATGTCCGCTCGATTTTCGCCGAGGCCGGGTTTGGCGATGCCCTCATCCAGAGTACCGGTGACGGCAGTTTCTTCATCAGGACGGAAGTCCAGAATGAAGTGGCTCAGAACGCAATTCTGGCGGCGTTGAACCGTGCCTACCCCGACCAGACCGCGAGCGAAATTCGTCCCGAAGTTACGACCGTCGGCAAGAGCGTCGCAGATGACACCGTCTCTAACTCGATCCAGGCGATCGTGGTGGCGTCGATCTTCATCATCCTGTTCCTGTTCTGGGCCTTCCGGTCGGTCGCTGCGGCGTACCGATACGGGGTGGCTGCTGTGATCGCCCTCGCACACGACGTCGTATTGACCCTGGGTTTGTTCGTCATTCTTGGCGAAGTGATCGGCGCAGAGGTGAACGCATCGTTTATTGTCGGAACGCTGACCGTGATTGGTTACTCCGTGAACGACACCATTGTGGTGTTTGACCGTATCCGTGAGAACGTCAGACTCGGCACTGGCCGATCGTTCAGGGCGGTAGTCAACCAATCGCTCAACGAGTCGATCATGCGGTCACTCGGCACCAGTTTCACGACTGGGGTCGTGATCGTGGCGATGTTGCTGTTCGGTGGGGAGACGCTGCGTGACTTCTTGCTGGTCCTGCTCGCCGGTGTGGTGATCGGAACCTACAGTTCGATCTTCATCGCTGCGCAGGCACTGGTCTTCTGGGAAGAACGCGGTCTCCTCGGACGCCGCCGGCCGGTCGAGGCGAACTAGCTAGAGCTTCGCTGACTGGATCGGGTCATCCCGAGCCAGTCGTAACCTGCGGTCAGAGAATGCAAACTGTGATCCTGAACTAGATTCAGAATCCGCCGGTGAGGCGTGTCCAGGTGTGTCGTCCTCACCGGTCTGGGCGAGGCGCCTTCAACGCGAGCCTCTCAGACCAACCAGACCGTTAGGGGCTAAACGTTCTGGGGCACAACAATGAGCCTGAACGTTTGATATCGGCGGTTGGACCTCCCTCCGCCCTTTATGCACGTAGGCTGCTCCCTCCGGCAGAGGGGGCATCGATTTCTCGAACGCAAATGGCATAAAGGACCTGGTGATCCATGTAAAAGCGGGCAACGCCTTGTATTAACCGGTCACACACCGATGTCGCAGCGGCATAATGGCCGGACTTCGTGAATCGCGAAATACAACCCCCGTACAACGCTGACCTCGGCGCAGTTCGAGCCGGGAGGGAACGAATATGCACATCGGCGCACATGTGTCCGCGGCAGGCGGACTTCCGAAGGCAGTCGGTCGCGCTGTGGACATAGGAGCTGAAGCGATGCAGATATTTGCATCCTCCCCTCGTGCGTGGAGATTCAAGCCGCCGGAGGATGCGCTTGTCGAGAAGTTCAAAGAGGCGTCTGAAGAAGCGGGCATGGGACCGACTGTATTTCATGGCATCTACCTGTGTTCGCTGGGGTCACAGGACGAGGCGCTTGTGGAGCGCAGCATAGAGTCGTTGACAAACCACCTGCAGACGGCCGAACGCTGCGCCGCACTGGGCGTCATCTTTCATCCTGCCAGCCATCGCGGTGTTGGATTTGAGGCTGTCCTCGATCAGTTCGTCGAAGGCGTGAAGAAAGTCCTTGACGCCGCGCCCGGGGACGCCCTGTTGATGATGGAGAACAGCGCCGGCGCCGGCGACCATATTGGCTCAAAGTTCTCCGAGCTCGGGGCGATCATCAAGGCGGTCGGTAGTGAGCGACTTCACGTCTGTCTGGATACACAGCACGCGTGGGCGGCGGGGTATGAGTTGAACAACGCCAAGAAGCTGGACGAGACGCTGGCGGAGTTCGACAAAGAGATCGGGTTTGATCGGCTTAGCGCCATCCACGCCAACGATTCGATGCGGCCTCTCGGATCTGCTGTAGACAGGCACGACAACATCGGTGAGGGCGAGATCGGCACGGCCGGATTCGAGTTGATGATGTCACGCCCGGTGTTTGCAAACGTCCCGATGTATCTGGAGGTCCCGGGGTTCAAAAAAGGCGGCCCGGACAAAAAGAACGTGAACCTTATGAAAAAAGCGCGGAAAACGGTCGGCGCTTCGCGTCGAGTTTACTGAGCCGTAATTGAGAATGCGTGCGATTCCTCAAGAGATATTTGAAGCGCTCGTAGCCGAGGCAATCGAAGGCCTGCCGGACGAGTTTCTTGATCGGCTGGATAACGTCGGCATCGTCGCCGCGGACTGGCCCACGGAGGAACAGCGCCGGTACCACCATCTCTCCCCGCAAGACACTCTGCTGGGGCTGTACGAGGGAGTGGCGTTGACCGACCGGGAAAGCTACGGCATGGTGCTCCCGGACAAGATCACCATCTTCCAACGGCCGCTTGAGGGGATCTCTGAAAACGAGGAAGACCTGATTTATCAGGTGCAGGTCACTGTGGTTCACGAGATAGCGCACCACTTCGGGATAAACGACGAACGACTCCACGAACTCGGGTATTAGCACAGTCAGCGGGGACATGTGACTCAGATATTCATTATGGTCTTTGACGGCCTGCAGCCGTCTCAAGTCATCCCGGAACTCATGCCACGCCTTTCCGCATTTGCGGACTCCGGTGTCCGATTTCAGAAGCATCATCCAGTGTTTCCAACGGTCACCCGCATTAACGCAGCGAGCATGGTTACCGGCCGCTATCCTGGAGGTCACGGCCTCGCCGCAAACACAATGGTGATGCGAGAGTTGGACCCGGGCGAACTGTTCCCCGTTCTGGAACCCGGCCTTAAGCGCCTGTCCGAGCAATCAGACGGGCGAGTGCTACTGTCGCCGCCCCTCGCAGAGATATTGACGCACTACGGGAAGCAATACGTCGCCGTAGGCGTCGGAACCTCGGGCAACGCATTCGTGCACAACCCGCACCCCGAGCACTCGAACGGCGCGACCATCCATCCCGAGTTTTGTCTCCCGTCTGATCTGCATTCAGAGATCATCGGTAAATTCGGCGATTGGCCGGACGAGTCGTACCCAAACTCGGCCCGAGTGCAGCATGCGGGCCGGATCGTCACCGACTACGTGATGCCGGAGCGCCAGCCCGACGTCACGCTCTTATGGTCGTCGGAGCCAGACAAATCTCAGCACCGTGATGGCGTCAACTCTGATCTAAGCAAACAGGCGTTGTTGATGGCTGATACGGAGTTCGGCCGAATCCTGGACTGGCTGGGCGAAAACGAACGACTTGAAGATACTGACGTTATCGTCCTCTCGGACCATGGCTATTCAACCATCACGGAAGTGATCCCGGTAGAGGCGATGGTCCGGGACGCTGGTTTCCCGGGGTCAGGGGACAACGGCGTGGTCGTTGCGCCCAACGGCGGCTCGGTGATCTTCTATACAAACCCGCCGGACCCAACTACGGTCGAACGTCTGGCACGTTGGTTGATGATCCAGCCCTGGTGCGGTGCGCTCCTTTCGTCCGAGGCGGCCGGGAATATCGCAGGAACGCTGCCCATGGATCTGGCCGGTGGTGACGGCGTGCGCGCGCCGGACTTGGCGATGTCATTCGCATGGAATCATGACGAGAACGAGCAGGGCGTTCCTGGCCACGCCTTTTCTGCCGGTGGCGCTCCCGGAGCGGGCCAGCACGGTTCGATGAGCCCACACGAGTTGCGCAACACGATGATCGCGTGCGGTCCCAGTTTCAAATCCGGATTGTTGAACGAGATCCCGTCCGGGAACGTTGATCTCGCCCCAACGGTCCTTGAATTGCTGGGATTGCCGGGCGCTGAACACATGGACGGTCGTGCGCTTACAGAGGCGCTTGAGGGGGGGCCAGGGCAGCACGAAGTTGAGGTGCGCGTGCAACACCACACTATGCGTCGCACAGTGTTCAAGAGCGAGTATCACCAAATCGTGCGGACATCCCGAGTAGGGAATACACAGTATCTGGACGAGGGAGACGCGCGCCGGGATCCGATGCGCACTTAACGGAGAGTAAGCGGGAATGTGTAAAGGCGTATATGGAAATACGCCCTGTCATCCTGAGCCCGAGGCGCAGGATGACAGCAAGAGCGTTTCTGCCGCCCGACGGCCGTCTCGGATAAGGGCGTACCAGGTCCGCTTACAGTGGCTGCCAGTAACGTCTGTTTTCTATTTCCACCACGTGGCCGATGTTTGAGTCCACGACGAGGTGACTTGATGCCACTGTCAGGTTCTCGGACACGATCCGTTCGATCATCGCTTTACGGGTCGTTACGGCCGTTGGCTTGTCTATGTCTGCACCGGCGCACCATTCAGGGTCTGTGTACTGCGCGCGTGAGTGAATCACGTCGCCCGTGACGATCCCTTTTTCGCCGTCCGACTCGATCAAGAACGACTGGTGCCCGGGTGTATGGCCCGGCGTCGCGAGCGATTTGATCCCGGGCGCGATGTCGTCGCCGTCCGAGGTTAGTTCGAGCAGTCCAAGACCTTCAAGTGGTTGTGCCTGTGTGGGAATATGCGCCGCGTTCTCCAGTACGCTGTCACTCGTCCAGTGGGCGTAGTCACGGGCCGAAAAGTAGTATCGGGCGTTCTGGAAGGTCGGCTCTCCATTCGTCATGTTCCAGCCGACGTGATCTGGATGCAGATGCGTGTTGAGCACTGCCGTCACCTGACTCGGCTGAATCCCGGCTTCCCTGAGGTTGGTCATCAGACGTCCCTCGCCGCCGCCGAACATATCTGGCACTGACGGACCTATTCCGGTATCCACCAGCACAATGAAATCGTCCGAGATGAGTGCAAATATGCCAAAGGAGACCCGGAACTTGCCGTTTTCATCCAGCGAATGGTGGGCGCGGTGTGGCTCCCATGCATCGATCGGCACGTCCGGGAAGAACACCTGGGGGTCAAAGGGTGGGGGCGCGTAATCCTCGATGTTCAGGATCTCAACGCGACCGATTCTTACCGATCTCGTCATTCTTTCCTCCCCCTGTCTGGCCTTTATTTGAGCTGGATGTGGTCCCATAGACTGCTCCGTTCCGGGAATCAGTCTGCCAGCACCTGCCAGTACCGACGGCCTTCGATCTCCACAATGTGACCGATGTTCCCATCGTATCGGAGGTGTCCGGCGGCCACCGTGAGTTTGTCGGTAATGGCCTTTTCGATAAGCATCTGTCGTGATGCGATCGCCGCTACTTTGTCCAGGTCAGCCCGGAACGACCATCCGGGTTCCTGAAGTTGTGCGGGTGTATGCAATACGTCGCCCGTGATCACCGCCGCCTCGCCGCCAGACTCGATTAAAATTGACTGGTGACCGGGCGTGTGTCCCGGCGTGCCCAAGGTACGTATTCCTATGAATATCTCCTGATCGTCCTCGACGAGGTCCAGAACCTCGAGGTCTTCCAGCGGGAGCGCGTTATCGCGAACGTGCGGCGCAAGGTCGTCCTGGCTCGTCCAGTGCTCCCAGTCCACACGCGACACCGTGTATCTGGCTCGCGAGAAGGTCGGCTTGCCGTCCACGATGTTCCAGCCCACATGGTCCGGATGGATATGCGTGTTTATCACACCGTCAATGTCCGATGGCTGAACGCCGACCCCCGCCAGGTTCTCGAGAAGGTTTCCTTCGACACCGTTCATCGCCGCATGCGGTCCCGGGCCAAGACCGGTGTCCACTATCGCCGTGAAGTCATCAGATCGCAGCACAAACACGCCGTAGTTGCGCGGGTATAGATCTTCTGCGTTTAGCGATGATTCCCGGTACGGTTCCCATGCCTCTATCGGGACTTCCGGGAACGGCTCGGTAGGTGGCGCAGGAGGTGGCACGAAGTCACAGATAGCGATGATCTCGATGCGACCGATCTTGGTCCGTAGAGCCATTCTCTCTCCTAATACTGGTTAAAGCGCTTAAACCCCCAAACGTAATGAGCGTCAGGGCGTAATTTCAACTCCCCCGCGTGTCAGCGAAATCCGCTGCTCGCCAAGTTGCAAAGACACGTCGCCGAGCCGCTCCAATTCGGCGACCACCTGTTCCATCCGCTCGTCCAGTGGAGCGCTTTCGTTGCCCGGCCGTCGGGCTGCGTCGCCACGCGGAGGCACGTTGCCCCACAGCGTGCGAATGGGGCTCGATTTGATGTAGGTCGAAAGCCCGTCCATGAAGGCGGTAAAAGCCGATTGCGAGACGGAGTGCGGCGCGTGATCGGCGGATGGCTCTGCGAACTTGAACTCAATCACCATACCGTCGGAAGACGTGTCGATCACCTGGAACACAAGCTGAGGCATGGGGGAAGAGGTGAACGCCGCTGCTCCCTCCGGCGAACTCTGCGCCGCTTCACGTATGGCAGCCTGGGTGGTGCGCAACAGTGAGTGGAACGCCGAGACGGATTGCGTTGCCGAGGGTAGACCAAGAATCAGGGCATCTTTTCTGCCGGTGTTTTCGGGACTCATCGCAACACCCGTTCGTCGCCAACACGACGCGTGATCTGCTGACGATCAAGGTACTCAAGCAGGGCGAGCGTGTACTTCCTGCTGGTGCCAAACATTTCACGCACGTCCGTGATGGTGATCTGGCCGCTCTCGGCAGCCTGTTTGCGAACACCATCCAGCATTTGGTCGTAGGCCGATTTCACGAAAACGACATCTTCAGAGGCGCGCACAACCTCACCCTGCTCGGCGAGCGCTGCTATCAGCTCCGGGTCTATTGGCCGGTCGGTCGGAGGTGAGTAAGGATTCTCGGCGAGCCGCTTCAGATACCCATCAGCGACCTGTTTCTCGGCATCGTCCAATTCCGGCGCGTGATCCGGGATTCGTACCGTAGATCCGTCGTCGCTTATGGCTGAGTCTGTGACCAGTTGATCGATCACCAGATTGAAAACCGCCGCCCGCATTTCAAGTCGGCTCCTCAACTCTTCCCGGGGCATGCCCCGTCGTAACGGGAACGAGGCGTGATATCCGCTGACGGCGCTCGTGGCGGTCGCAGCAACCTGAGCCCAGCCGCTGGATGAGTAGAACACCTGATTCTGGCCATCACCAAGCGGCACGGCAAGACCGCCATCCACAAGTTCTTCGAGCTGCTCGCCGATAGCTTCATCGTCCAGATTCGCAGCCGTGGCGAGCACCTTCGCTGTTGCCGGTTCGATCGATCCGAGGGCGCTATGCAGGACATCGGCCTCCGACCCCTGACGGAGCGTCTCAAGACGATCAAGTGTCGGTTGATTCTTCCGGCGGTGTCTCTGGGCTTGAGCCTCGACCACGACGCCGCCTCCGAGCGTGTAGTTGGAGTCGCGGATAACAAATGGATCACCCTTCACTACGGGCATTGGGTCCTGCAACTTGATTTGCGCCCAGCTTGTATCACCAGGCGACATCTCATCCACCGCCAGAAGCCTTATCCGGGCCGGCGTCTCAGCTGCGCCGGCGTGGAAAGTTACGGTCCCGTTGTGCTTGATCGACCGGGGCGCATCTGGGATCAACCGAAGTGACACATCGATGGCGTCTCCGGCGGAC
>CAUZKS010000055.1:0-10147 GCA_963580625.1 Dehalococcoidia bacterium
TCTCTGGAAGTCTGGCCCCCTGAAGGCTCCCATCCGATCCGGTCAAGCGCCGGTCCCACCAGATCCCGCACAACGGAACGCAAGGCGCCCCGGCCTTCGCCCTCAAGCAATCGATCGAGAGCAGCCAGGCAGCCGGTCAGTTGACCCCACACCTCGGCGTCGGTCTCTTCTGAGAACCCACGGGCGAACGCCACGAATTCGCTCGCCGCCGTCTCGCCGGCAACCACCGAAGCCCATGCGTCGTCGACGAGCATGTAGCGCTCGATTGCCGAGAGATTACCCCCTGCAACATCGATCTTCGCCAGCAACTCTGGAGAGTAGCGAACCCGGTAGAATCCGTGGCCGCCTGCGTTCACAATGACGGATTCGACAGGGTTATCCAGCGCTATATCGGTGCTTCCGTCCTCCAGCAGCACGCGGTGAGGATTGCCGTTGATCCGCAACATGACCGGGACCGACCATCGGCTATCCGCGCCTTCGGGATCGTCCACAAATCGGAATCGACGCTGAGACAACCGCAGTGTCGTATCGCCGATCGACTCCACACCGACGACGGGGTAGCCGCCCTGGTAGATCCAAGAATCCATGATTCGGCGTGCCGGCTCGCCTGTGGTCTCCTCGATGGCGTCCCACAGATCGTTCGTCTCGGTGTTGCCGTAGCTGTGCTTGGTCAGGTAGTTCCTGATGCCGTCCCGGTACGGCGTGTCGCCGAGGTACTGCTCAAGCATCCTCAGCACTGACCCGCCCTTTTCGTACGTCAAGAGGTCAAACATGCCCTCGGCGTCTGAAGGTGAGTTCACCTCGATCTCGATGGGACGCGTCTTCTCCAGGGAGTCCACGTCGAAGGCCATCGAGCGCTCAAACCCGAACTGTACCCAGCGCTCCCACTCCGGGCGGAACGCGTCTGTGGACAGCGTCGCCATGAAGGTGGCGAAGGCCTCGTTTAGCCAGATCCCGTTCCACCACCGCATCGTGACGAGGTCACCGAACCACATGTGGGCGATCTCGTGCGCGATCACGTCCGCCACTCGGAGAAGCTCCGGCTGCGTTGCCCGGTCCCTGTCGAGCAGCAACAGCACCTCTCGGTACGTGATCGCTCCCAGGTTCTCCATCGCTCCGAATGCGAAGTCTGGAACGGCCACCATGTCCAGCTTGTCGCCCGGATAGGGGATGCCGTAGTAGTCCTCGAAGAACGAAAGCGCGTGTTTGCCAGCCTCCAGGGAGTACTCCGTCAAGTGGCCCTTGCCGCGGGGGTAGATGATCCTGAGCGGCGTGCCGTTCACGTCGATAGGATCTGTCGCTTCAAACGGACCGACGATGAATGCGACCAGGTAAGTGGACATCTTCATAGTGTCGGCAAACTTGACCGTCCGCACCCCGTCCGAGAGCTCGTTAGAGACCTCCGCTCCGTTGGACATGGCGAACTGATCTTCCGGCACGATCAGCGTGATGCCGTAAGACGCCTTGAACTCCGGCTCGTCCCAGCAAGGGAACGCGCGGCGGGCGTCGGTGGACTCCATCTGTGTGGTTGCAATCGTGTGCTCCACCCCGGCGTCGTCTTTGAACGTGGAGCGGTAGAACCCGTGAAGCTGGTCGTTCAAGAGGCCTCGGAAGCGGGCGTGGAATGTGTGATCGCCGGGCGCAACAGCGGATGCGAGTGACAGAGTCGCGCGTTGCAACTCCTCGTCGTACTCAATTCCAGACACGTCGGTGCGTGAACCGTCTGACGCCGAGACCCACGCCTCATCGATCTCGATCTCGATGGCGTTGATGACGAACACATCGATCGATTCAGAGACCGAAATGCTGATCGCCTCGGTACCGGCGAACGTGAAGTTCACAAGGTCCGGCTCAAGCGTCAGATCGTAGTGCGACGGGATAACGGTCTTGGGTAGTCGGTACTGGGACTGCGTGTCGTCTGGCATCTGGTCTCCGTGGGCGCGAGCGCCACAAATGTGTGAATCAAGTGGGTTCGTGTTGATTGCGGATAGACGAGGCTACCAGCGATTCCGCCCGTTGCGCGCCTAGTCTCCGCCGCCCTTACGTCCGGGCTGAGCGACCACACTCGGAGCTTCTCCAGGGTGGTTCAAGAGTCGCCATCCCTTGCCGGTTCCGGGGTCGGCAAGGGATGCGGCCGTGGCTCCACCGAAGGGGTTTTCGTAGGCTCATCAGTGCGACGTGGATGTCGCTGTGTTGCTCCCTGGCCGCTGAATGCACGGAAACCTGGCGTCATCACCAGTACCAGTAGCCCGCCCACGACGCACACGATACCGAACCCGATCTGTGTGATCTGTACGCCGTATGCTCCTACTAGGAATCCGCCTGCTGCACCTCCGAATGCCATCATCGACCTGTCCAAGGACACAAATGAGAGGATTCGACCCCGCATCTCGTCAGGCGCCACCTGAACCATCAAGGATCGGCTCAGTGACATAAAGGTCGTCTGGAGTGCGCCGATCGCCAGCATCAGGGCCATCGGGATTGCGAGACCCCATGTGCCCGGCAGGTACGTCGAGCCGGTGAACAGGATCAAGGCGACCCCGAACGCGGCGACATCAAGGGGGAGGATTAGCCCGAGCCTTGTCGGCTGTTTGTTTGCGACGTAAAGTGCTGCGGCAAGCGCGCCGATCCCGGTAATGGACAGCATCATGCCGAGGCCGCCACGTCCGATATCCAGCACCTCGACAGCAAACAGCGGTGCAAACACTTGCATGTATGACATGCCGAACGCGAAGTAGACAAGAGAGATCAGCAGGACGCCGCGAATTTCCGGTTTCTTGATGGCAAATCTTGCGCCCTCGGCAAGTCCGGACGTCATCGCCCGAAGCCCCGATTTGGAGGGCCGAGCGTGGTCCGCAACATGGAGCATGTGGATCGCCACGACGCCGGAGGAGTAGATGACGGCGATAAGAATGAAGGTCCCGGTCAGCCCGACGAACTCGGCGACTAACCCGGCGCCCGCTGCACCGACGATGCGCATCACGTTCTGGGTGGAGCTAAGCAAGGCCATGCCGTTGGTGATCAAGTGACGCGGCAGGATGGTCGGAACCATCGAGAATCGGGCTGGCTGATCGAAGGCCTGTGTGGAGCCCCTGGCGACGACCCACGCGTACACGATCCACAACTCCATCCAGCCGCCTATCAGCAAAACGGCGAACAGCACCGCAAGAAGGAACGCGCCCCACTTGGTGGCGATCAGGATCGAGCGACGGTCAAACCAGTCGACGATCACCCCGGCCCAGACGCCCAGGACAAGCGTGGGCAGTGTGCGGGCGGCCATAACACCGCCAAGTTGGACGGCGCTGTTGTCGGTGATCTCAAGGACCAGGAGCGGGAGGGCGATCATCTGCGCCCATAACGCCAGCGCGTGGCTCGTCTGGCCGAGCCAGATCAGGCGGAAGTCACGGAATCGCAGAGACTCGAACATAGCGAAGCGGATCGGTTGGTTTCGATCCGCTCTCGCGTTTGATTCTTGAGACTCGTCTGCCATCCGCCGGTCGGTTCCTCCCTATCGTGCCTGCACTGACGGCAGTCTACTCCCGCATTGGACGAGAGAATTTTGTCGAGTTTGACTTGATTTTCGTGCTCATGCGCATTCCGATTCCATCTTGAACTCCGCATTTGTCATCATGAACTCGATTCAGGATCCGCTTCTATTTCCTCTTCTGCCAGATCTCGGCACCCATGCAGAATTTAGCGGACGATGTCGCCCACCAGACAGGGGTGCGATCGTAAAAACCGATTCTGAATCAAGTTCAAGATGACAAATATGATGACCGTCCCGTGCTAGTCTCCGGCGTGCAATGAAATCGCACCGAAACAGTTCTTGATGAGACAGAGGGTCGTCAGTCCGCCATGCCGAGCTTCAAAAACGCCAACCCGCCGATGGACCGAGCGACATTTCGTGCGAACCTCGCCGCCATCCCACGGGTTAAGATCGCCCACCTGCCGACGCCGCTCGAAGAGCTGCATCGGCTGACCGCCGAGCTTGGCGGGCCGCGCATTTTGATAAAGCGTGACGATGCCACGGGGTTGGCGATGGGTGGGAACAAAGCTCGTCATTACGAGTTTGAACTGGCGCATCTGGTTGAGCAGGGCTACGACGCCTACGTCAACATGATGGATTACCACTCAAACAACGCCCGGATGACTGCGGCGGCGTCCAACAAGTTCGGCATCAAATACTCTTGCGTCTTGCGATTTGCAGCCGGGCGGGAGATACAGGGCAACCTGCTCATAGACAAAATTCTGGGTGCGGACCTCCATCTGTTGGACGAAGAGCAGTCCGAACAGTCGAGGGCTGAAGAGTACGCACGTGAGTTGGGCCGCAAGCTGGAGGCCGAGGGCTACAAGCCGTATGTGCGGGTCGATCACGAGTTCCCGACCATCGTCGGCACCCTGGGCTACCTGAACGGCGCGTTGGAACTGCTTGGACAGCTTGAAGAGCTGGGGATCCACACAGTCAAAATCATCGGCGTTGGTGGCCGCTCCACGGGCGGACTAACACTGGCGGCCAAGAACCTGGGGTTGGACTGGGACATCACCGGCGTGATGGTCAACTACGACATGCCGATCGACTCGTATCTTTACGATGTGATCCCCGGCGCAGCCCGTGTGGCAAAGCTCGCCGTGGCGTTTGAACCGGGTGACATGACGATCCTCGACCAGTACATAGGTGAGGGCTACGGGATACCCACCTCCGAGGCGCTCGACGCCATTCACCTGATGGCCAAAACCGAAGCGATTCTGACCGACCCCAACTACACGGGGACCGTCATGGCGGCGCTGATCGACCAGATCAAACAGGGCAATCTCACAAAAGATGACACCGTAGTCATCCTGCACACGGGTGGCCTACCGGCCCTGTTTACCTTCGCAGACGAGCTCTGGAAGCACGAATACATGGGGGTGTAGTACTTCGTCATTCCCACGCAGGCGGGAATTCGGAGCTACTGAATACACGGCTAAGGTCGATATTACGCGCCTACCCGCGCCCGGCAGCCCGCTCACGAGCATTCAGAGCACGCGCCAGAGCCGTCTCCACATCCGGTGCGGTGACGTTGATGTGCGCCATCTTCCGACCAATCCGTGCCTCTGACTTGCCGTACAAGTGAAGTACAGCGCCGTGTACCCCGAGGGCAGCGTCCCAGTCCGGCGTGCCGCCTGCATCTGTCCAGATATCGCCCAGCAAGTTCACCATCACCACCGGGCTGAGTAGCTCTGTGGAGCCAAGAGGCAAGCTGCAGATCGCCCGAATAAGCTGCTCGAACTGAGACGTAGCGCATGCGTCCTGCGTGTAGTGGCCTGAGTTGTGAGGTCGGGGCGCGATCTCGTTTACGAGAAGCTGTCCGTCCGTCGTCACGAACATCTCCACCGCCACCAGTCCAACAACGTCCAGCGCTTCCGCAATCCCGGACGCCAACTTCATTGCGGCGTCCCGAACTTCGACTGGAATACGTGCCGGGACGATGCTCACATCCAGGATCCCGTTCACGTGCTGATTCTCAGACGGCGGAAAGCACACCACATCGCCGTCTGGACCACGTGCAGCGATGACCGAAATCTCCAGATCAAAAGGAACGAACGCCTCAAGGATCAGCGCCTCACTTTGGCGCCTGAGATCGGAGTGTGCCTCCCTCATATCCACCGCGGACCGCAACACAATCTGTCCCTTGCCGTCGTATCCGGATGTAGCCGTCTTGAGCACCGCCGGTGTGCCGATTCGTTCGACCGCCTTCACCATATCCGCCATTGTGTCGACCGCGGCGAACTCGGCGACAGGGAAGCCGTTCTCTACGAGTGCACCTTTTTCGATTAAACGGTGCTGCGCAATGCGAAGGACGTGGCTGCCCGGTCGCACGTGCCCGGCACCTTCTGCCGTGGCGACGGTGTCCGCGTTCACGTTCTCAAATTCGTAGGTGACGACATCGCAGCGTTCAACCAACTGCCTCATCGCATCGGCGTCGGTATAAGACGCAACTATGCGATCGTCTGCGATCTGTCCGGTGGGTGACTTTGGGTCGGGGTCAAGCACCACCACCTTGTATCCCATGCGCCTTGCGTCGAGAGCGAACATTCGTCCGAGTTGGCCTCCGCCGACTACGCCGAGCGTACTTCCCGGAAGAAACGGTTCTGCGCCGATCACTTTTGCTCCAGTTCGGCCGACTGAGTTTCAACGTCACGAGCTGTCTGTGCTCGATGGGCCTCTAACCTTGATCGCAGATCGGGTCGGCTGTTCGCAAGGATCTGCGCCGCCAGCAGCCCGGCGTTCGTCGCACCCGCCGTTCCAATGGCGACAGTCGCAACAGGGACCCCGCGCGGCATCTGGACAATGCTGAGGAGGGAGTCCATGCCCTTGAGCGCGCGGCTCTCGACCGGAACACCGATCACGGGAACGACGGTCTTGGCCGCCACCATGCCCGGCAGATGCGCCGCGCCACCCGCTCCGGCGATTATTACCTCGATGCCCCGTCCGGCCGCCTCTTCCGCGAAACGGAACATCCGGTCGGGCGTCCGATGGGCTGACACGATGGCGGTCTCGTTCGGAATATCGAACTGATCGAGCACGTCCACGGCGTTCTGCATTGTCTCGAGGTCTGACGTGCTGCCCATGATCACGGCCACGAGGGGATCGGCCATTACTCAGTCTCCCGGTTCACACCCACGGGGTGTCTTCCTGATTTGTGGTTGACGCAGGGGGCCGCGCTGAACGATTCCCCTGTTGATCGCAGGAATTGCGACCAATTATTCCATGATGTTCGCAGCGCCCACCGCCCGTGTCACGCGATTTACCGGGGCGCTGGCCTGGATGCGCTTATCGTGAACATGAGCGGCAGGGGAATCACCCCCGGGGGAAGTCGCCAGAGGCCGTCATCGCCTCGGATCATGCCCTCGCGAGCCTTGTACGTGACGAACGGGTACTCGTGGAACCTGTCGATCGTCAGCCCGGCATTGATCAGTGCCTCGATCACCTCGGAGACAGGGTGGAACCACTCGAACGTAGTCTCCTTACTGGTGAACGACGCCTCTGCGTAGTCGCTATCGTCGCCTTCGGGATCGAACCTCAAGGGAACGCGGTTTCCGAAGTAAGGATATTGAGGGTAGGCGGCACTGCTGTTGGTGATCGGCATCGACTGTTGCAGGGTGTCCATCACCGGATGGAACTCGGCGATGTAGAACACGCCACCGGGCTTTAACGCCCGGGCGATGGCCCAGCCCCAAGCGGCTAGATCGCCGATCCAGCAAAGTGCGCCGATCGACGTGAAGACACGGTCGAACTGGCCGTCAAACCGGTCACCCATCTCAAGCACGTTCGCCCGAACAAAGGTCGCCGGGATATCCAGCTCTGACGATAGCCCAATCGCCCGTTGGATCGAAGCGCCAGATATGTCGACGCCGGTCACTACCGCGCCCATGCGCGCCCAGTTCAAGCTGTCCAACCCGAAATGAGACTGGAGGTGGAGCATCGAAAGACCTGATACGTCTCCAACCTCCTCCACAATGAAGTCGTGTAGAACATCGTCGCCCCGTTTGAATTCAGACAGCCTGGAGTAATCAGACGCGGCGTGTACCGGCGTCACCTCATCCCAGAACGCCTCGTTGTGGGCGTATGCGTTGCCCGAGTCATCTGAGAACTCGGCATTGTGAGGTCGTAGCGGGGTCATCTACTCGACCTCTATCAGGACCTCGGTGTTGTGAGTCGCCGCGAGGAGCGGATAGATCTGGTCGAACACCTTTGTGATCGCCGAGGTGGCTCGGACACGGTCCCGAGATCCATCGTAATCTGCTAGAGAGTCCCAGGCCTGCTCCGTAATCAACGTGCCGTGGTCTCCGAACGCTGTACGCAGGATGCGTGGCTTGCCGAATCCGGCGTTTGCCATCTCGTCTGAGGCCTGTTTGACGAGAGCAAGTAGCTTGCCCCCGGCGCCGGGGTTGGGGATATAAGTGCGGCGTACGACGATCAAGATGCAGCCCTTTTCGTTGCTTAGAATGTCGCCAGATGTGGGCAGATCGCCCCATCGCCTAGAGATTGTCGCGCTAGGGGCGAGATCACTCGCTTACAGGAGACGCCTACGTGCGATGGAGGCAAGGCAAGCACGCGACGGCCGGCTGAAAGGCGATGCTGCGTAGCCGACAGGCGTTCGGGAGTCGCGTCCGTCACAACTGACCGCCCGGCGTTCGTATTAAACGGGCGGGCGATTCTGGTACCCCGTACGGGATTCGAACCCGTGATCTCCAGCTTGAAAGGCTGGCGTGCTAGGCCGCTGCACCAACGGGGCGCTAGATGCGGTCGTTTGGCCAAAGGCCGCCGTCAATCATATCAAGCGAATCGGATGATTCCGAGAGCGATTGTTGATGAATCGGCGAGTGTTTCCACTGTATGTGGCTCAGACCGGCCGACGGTCCGATGATCGAGATCCTCTAGAGCGTCTGGCCGGCGCGAACGGGTCTTCGATATTTCTCCGCCTGAAACGCCTTCTCAAAAACCGGTTTCGCCGCGCACAAATCGGCCATCTGGCATTCCCCGCACAAAGGGCGTTGCGCCTTGCAAACCTGCCTTCCGTGTGTGATTAGGAGCGTGTGATACCGAAATATCTCATCCGGCGGAATCTGTATCTCCATGATGTCGTGTGCTGTATCGACGTTCGTTTTCAGACCTATTAGCCCGAGCCTGCGCGCCACACGATAGATGTGTGTGTCCACAGGCATCGCCGGCATCCCGAGTGCAAAGTTGAGCACGATTCCAGTCGTCTTCTTTCCGACTCCGGGCAGAGAGATCAACCATGCCCGGGCCTCTTCCAGTGGCATCGATGCCAGGAATTCGAGCTCGAGCCGACCGGTTCGCTCAAGGATGATGCGTAATATCTCTCGAATTCGGGGTGCCTTCTGATTCGCCAGCCCACCATGCTTGATGGCCTCCGCGATCTCCGCTGGGCCCGCCTCGATCACATCCATCCAGGTCGGGAAAATCTTTCGCAAAGACTTGTAAGCGACCTCCGCGTTGCTGTCCGACGTGTGTTGCGTGAGGACCGTGAAGATCAGCTCTTCTAGTGCGTTAAATCTCGGCGCCCAGACGATAGGCCCGTACATCGGGTCAAGCCGGATCACCGCTTCGCCTGCGAGCGCGTCGCGTCGCGCGGTGCCTCGGAGCTCGGACAGACTGTCGGCGGTTAGTCGGGAAGGTGTCATGTGAGGCCTGTATTCTAGCGACGCCACATGCATCGATAACGGTCATCGCATAACCCGTGGCTCAGAACATGATTTGGTCGCAACGATGAGCAAACACACTTCACGTAGCATGATCCTCTTCAACGCTAACGTCCTCACACTTGATGGACGTGATGCGGTCGCTACAGGCGTATTGATCGAGAACGGACGGATCAAACGAGTGCTCTCGGGGTACGAGGACGTTGGACGTGGCGATCGCGCGATCGACCTGGATGGTGCGACGGTGCTTCCGGGATTTATAGATCCCCACGCACATCCGCTGGCACTGGGCGCTGCGCTGGGAGCTGTTGACTGCTCGCCTATGGTAGTGAAGAGCATCGCTCAGATAGTTGGACAGATAGCTGAGGCTGCTGCTGATTCGCGGGAATCTTCTGCCGGCTGGATCAGGGCGCGCGGGTATGACGAGTTGTTGCTCGCTGAGCGGCGTCATCCCAACGCAGTAGATCTCGATAGCGCAGCGCCCGGAAGAATGGTCCGGCTCTCTCACGGCAGCGGGCACGGCGAAGTGCTGAGTTCGGCCGCTCTCGATGCCGTCGGCATTCACAGGGACAGCACTCCGCCACCGGGCGCAACGATCGAACGTGACCCGAACACCGGAGATCCGACAGGCGTGTTGTTTGAGATGGGCGGTTGGCTGCGTGATCGGATGCCACGACCGTCCAGGGATGTGTTGAACGACTACGCCGAGACCGCTTCCACCGCATTTATCGCTGCCGGCGTGACCTCTGTTACTGATGCAGGGCGAGATAATACGGTTGATCGTATGCACCTGTACTCGGCCATGATTTCGGAAGGCCGATTCTTGCCTCGTCCGACCGTGATGCTGTCTCCAGAGGGGGTGTATCCGAACCCGGAGAGTGGCTCCGGAGTGAGGGTGGGCGCAACGAAAATTGCGATCACGTTCTCTGGCGGAGAGATG
>CAUZKS010000056.1:0-10095 GCA_963580625.1 Dehalococcoidia bacterium
CAGTATTACCTGAGCGGCCTCTGGGAGAACCGTGCGGAATCGATCGTCCATGCCCGGGAGGATCCGGACCTTGAGGACTACCTCAGGGTTCCGTTTGGCGCTCGCAGTGTCAACATCGTGATCGAATCCGCGGGGCCGGAGTCGTTTGAGGTCGTTGTTGAACTTGACGGGGCGCCATTGCTGATGGAGCAGGCAGGTGCCGACATCGTGTTCAAAGACGACGGCACGTCCGTTCTGCAGGTCACGGATTCTCGTCTCTATGCCGTACTGGAGTCTCCAGAGTTCCTGGAAGATGAACTCTACTTCCGGTCAACGTCGTCCAATTTCGCGATGTTCGCGTTCACGTTTGGCATCTACCTAGAAGGGGCGTGATTATGCGGATTTACGGAATCGAGCTATCACGAGCGCTGATCACTAGTGCCGTCGGTTTGACCCTGATAACAGCGGTCGCTTGTGGCAGTGTTGACGAGGAATCAGCTGGAGCGCCCGCGTCAACCAAACACGCCGAGGCGGCGGTTGAAAGTGTTCGCCCGGCGTTGACGAGCACCGACGACTACACGCAGCAAAATGAAGAGAACGGACTCACCACCATCCTGGCGACGACCGATCTCGGGGTCGGAAATGGCCGGTTTGCTTTCGTGCTGACGGAGCCGGGCGGGCTGGTGAAATTCCCGGCCGTGGGGGTCAAATTCTTCTTCCACCCAACTGGATATGACGGTGAAAGAGAAGGCCCGGAAGACGACCGGTTCGCCAATCTCCAGGAATTCCCTTTTGGCACCCGGGGCATCTACACCGTTGACTACGATTTCGATCGCGCCGGTGAGTGGGGTGTCGAGGTGTCCCTGCCGACCTCCGACGGATCTTTCCTCACCACAGAACACAGATTTGAGGTGAACGACGTCACCAACGCGCCGAGCGTGGGGCAGCGGCCGCCGGACGCCGCCAACAGGACACTTGCAGATGTGGAGTCGATCGAGGAGTTGACGACCGGTTCGCTCAGGAATCCCGAGCTGTACGACCTCTCCGTTCCTGACGCGCTGGAATCCGGCCGTCCGTTTGCGGTCGTGTTTGCCAGCCCGGCGTTCTGCACGACGGCAGTCTGTGGGCCGCAGGTCGAAGTGCTGAGCGAACTAAACGAGACGTATGGGGATCGGATGGACTTCATCCACGTCGACCTGTTCATCAACCCGCACGAGATCCAGGGCAATCTCGATCTCGCCGTTCACACGCCGCTGCTGATGAAGTGGGGGTTGTTCACGGACGAATGGACCTTCGTAATGGACGCGACCGGCGCCGTGGCAGGCAGGTTTGAAGGCTTCTCGCCGTATTCCGAGATAGAAGAGACGATCCTCCAGGAGCTTGAGGGTTAGGAGGTCCCCTTCTCCCAGCGGGAGAGGCCCGCGTACGTAGAGGGCAAGGGAGAGGTGTCGGCCATGGTCTGTACGTGGTTTGTCATGAGCGCGTTTGGAGCTAGGGGCTTATTGCGATCCACCCCTGTTCCCCGCACATACCCTCTCCGTGCGTTTATCCTGTGCACCTATCCGTTTCTTGCAATCACGAAGGGGATCGTGTGCCTGAGCCCTTGCGCCTTACTTCCGGGCAGTCTGCCGCCATGTTTGCGCTGTTGCGGCAGATGACCCTGATCGAGTCCCCTACTTCAGACAAGGTCGCAAACGATCGTTTGATAAAGCTTGTTCGAGACCGATTTGAGACTCTCGGGGCTACGGTAGAGATCGATGCGCAATCAGAGTTCGGGGACCACCTGATCGCACGCTGGCCGGGAGAAGGCAAACCGGGCCTTGTGATCGGGCACATCGACACCGTGTGGCCGACCGGGACTTTGGGTGACATGCCTTACCGGGAAGAGGACGGGAACATTTACGGCCCGGGCGTGCTGGACATGAAGGCCGGTATATCCGCCACGATCACGGCGCTCGACATGCTCCGAGACACAGGCAACTGGCCGGAACGAGCGCTCACGGTGCTGATCAACTCGGACGAAGAGGTCGGTAGCCCAAGCTCGCGGCCGCTCGTTGAGACCGAGGCTGGCAAGTCGGCTTACACCATCGTCATGGAGCCTGGCATGGGCATCGCCCTCAAGACAGCTCGGAAGGGACTCGGTGAATTCCGGCTGCACATCAAGGGCCGAGCATCGCACGCCGGCGCTTTCCCGGAAGATGGCATCTCGGCTATCGAGGAGATGGCGCATCAGATCCTTCACATACAGGCGCTTAAGGACTGGGACCTCGGCACGACCATCAATGTCGGCCTCATAGATGGCGGATCGGCCCGCAACACCATTCCGGCCGAAGCGAACGCCGTCATCGATGTCAGAGTCACATCGGCGGACGAAGGTCAGCGCGTCACGAACGCGCTGCACAACGTGAATCCGGTAAACCCCGAGACTTTTCTGGAGATGACCGGGGCGCTGCACCGTCCTCCGATGGAGCGCGAAGGTCCAGTGGCCGAGCTTTTCAGTCGCGTCCAGTCGATTGGCGCAGAACTCGGACTTGAACTCAGCGAATCGTCGACCGGCGGTGGCAGCGACGCAAATTTGACCGCGGCGCTCGGCATTCCGACCGTAGACGGCATGGGAGCGGTGGGCGAACACCCACACGCAGACGGCGAGTACCTGGTCGTCTCAGAGTTGCCGAAGAGGACCGAGTTGCTGGCCCACTGCCTCAGGAATTTGTAGGACCATTTGATCCGCCGGACGCCCCGTCATCGGACCCGGAATCGGACGGGCCTGGTCGCTTTCCGGCCGGGATTAACAGTAAAGGCCGGCCTGACATGCGTATCACTTCGTCCGCCGTGCACCCGAGCATGCCGCGGAGCCAGCCCCTGCGAACGACAGAAGCCATGACCAGCAGATGCTGTGGTGCCGACTCTTGGACGGCTGTCAGTGTGCGCGCCGCGGCCCCCACCTCTACGCGAGTGCTTACGTCAAACCCTTCCTTCGCCAACAGGGCCGCGTGGTCTTCGAGATACTCTTCGGCCCACTCCACAGCGCCCCGAACGAATCTCGGGGCTACGCTGCTCAGCTCCGCGGCGTGGTTGAACCCGGCTATCTCCGGCACCACGCGAATGAGTGTGATCGGCAGGTTGGCTACGCGGGCGACGCGGCGGACGTAAGGAAGTGCGAACTCCGATACACGTGTCCCGTTCAATGCCACGAGCAGTCGTGTAAGCGGGACATCGCCGCCCTTGATATTCCTAGCCCGGTGCCCATTCAGTATTAGCATCGGGATCGGGGACCGGACGCGGATTTTTTCGCTGGCGCTTTCCGTCAGGTGACGGAGCGCCGGATGGCGTTCACCGGCGGCAAGCGCCATCAGGTCAAATCCACCGGCCGAGGCCCGTGACACGACGGTATCGACAAGCTCCCCTGCGGCAGTAGTGGGGTGCGCCATGACGCCGACGTTATCGAACTGCTCGACCACTTCTGCAAAGTACTCTCGTGCCAGACCCTGGGCACGGTCCGTAAGCATGTTCGGGTACTCGATCTGCAGGTGGCCCGTGGAGCGTGATCGTGTTGGACGTAGGACGTGCAGCAACGTCAGCTCGGAGTCGCACCAATTCGTCAGCTGGACGAGATGGGGCAGGATTCGCTCCGTGCTCTCGGAACCGTTCATCGGGACGAGAACGCGCTTGAACATGGGAAAAGGTGGGTTAGCGCTGCTATACATAAGCCCCGCGGACTCTCGGCGAGTCGCCGATATCGCCCCGAGGCTGGCAAACCAATTCTATTCCCCCACGAGAACCCGGGCGTCGATTGGATTGAATACGAGATTTGAAAGCTGACGCCTGTGCGACGGTCCCCGAGGCGGCTAGACTAAGCACATTGTGATTCATCCGGGGTCCGGATCGCCAAACTTGCCCGGGGAATCATCGATGTCGTTACCTAACGCTGGGCGATTTCGCCCGATTCACGCGAGAACTCCATTACTCGTGCCGATTCTCCAATCTGAACTTGACGAAGTAGCCCTTTCCAGAGCCGAATACGAGGCGATTGTTGACCGTCTCGGGCGCGACCCAAACCCGCTCGAACTCGGGCTATTTGGATCGCTATGGAGCGAGCATTGCGGCTACAAGCACTCGAAACCGCTTCTCCGGACACTGCCTGCGGACAGCGATCGATTGCTCACCACACTCGGTACAGAGAACGCCGGCGTTCTGGACATCGGTGACGGGATGGCGATCGCGATGAAAATCGAATCCCACAATCACCCGTCGGCTATCGAGCCACGCGAAGGCGCGGCGACCGGCGTCGGCGGGATCGTGCGGGACATCTTTGCGATGGGCGCTCGCCCGATTGCGCTCCTGAACTCGTTGCGTTTTGGCAAGCCGGACAGCGCCCGTAATCGTTATCTGCTGGACGGCGTGGTAGGCGGAATTTCTTTTTACGGAAACTGTCTGGGCATCCCGAATATCGGTGGCGAGGTCGTGTTCGCCTCCTGTTACGACGGCAATCCGCTTGTGAACGCCATGTGTGTAGGACTGGTCGAGGACGGATTAATCATGTCCGCCCGGGCCGAAGAACCCGGAGATTTGCTGCTCCTGGTTGGCTCCGATACAGGCCGCGACGGAATTCACGGCGCTTCCGGCCTGGCGTCCCGTACTTTTGAAGAGCAGAACGAACTTCGGTCCGCCGTACAGGTCGGCAATCCGTTTCTTGAGAAGGTCCTGATCGAGGCCTGCATGGAGGTGATCCAGCTCGATAGCGTGGTCGGGCTGCAGGACTGTGGCGCGGCTGGAATTACAAGCGGCGCTATTGAGATGGCCGAACGCAGCGACATGGGGCTGCGTCTTGACGTGGCTGTTGTTCCCCGACGGGAAGAGGGTATGACGCCGTACGAGGTGATGCTCTCTGAATCGCAGGAGCGCATGCTGCTTGCTGTGAAACCGGGGCGTCAGCATGAGGTCGAAGCCGTGTTCCGTAAGTGGGACCTGTACGCCACCCGGATCGGAGAATTCGTGGACGGTGATTCGGTTGTGATCCTGGACGACGATGAGGTGCTGTCCGAGACTCAGATCAAAGTGCTCACGGACCCGCCCGAGTACGAGTTCGACCCACCAAAGCCGGCCTGGATAGCGACCTTGCAAGCGGCCGATCTTGACGCCATCCCAATCCCGAACGACTCGCCATCAGACCTGCTTTTGAAGATGCTGGCGACTCCGAATATCGCCTCCAAGCTGCCGGTGTTCAGGCAGTACGATCACCAGGTGCAGACGAACACGGTCGTGGCTCCGGGTGGAGACGCCGCGGTGATGCGACTGAAGGGCAGCAAGCGCGGTATATCTCTGTCCACGGACGGCAACGGTCGTCTCTGTTACCTGGACCCATACATAGGCGGCCAGATAGCGGTCGCAGAGGCTTGCAGGAACGTGTCAGCAACCGGCGGTCTTCCCGTTGCGATCACGGACTGCCTCAACTTCGGGAGCCCGGAAACTGTAGACGGCCAGTACCAGCTTATGCAGGTGGTTGCCGGGATAAAGAAGGCGTGTGAGGCGTTCGGCATCCCGGTTATCAGCGGGAACGTGAGCCTATACAACGAAGCGCCCGGTGGTGCGATCTACCCGACGCCCGTGATCGGCGCCATGGGCCTGTTGGACGATGTCCGGAAGCATGCATCGGCCGGGTTTGCTGGAGACGGCGATGTTGTTTATCTCATTGGCGCAGCGTCACTTGTTGGTGATGCCTCGACACTCGCCGGAAGCGAGTACCTAGATGTGATTCTGGGCAAGGTTGAGGGACAGCCTGGACTTGATCTCGATCTGGAAGTGAAGACGCAGCAAGCGTGTCGCGATGGAATCGTCGCCGGGGTTGTGCGATCGGCTCACGACGTGTCCGAGGGTGGCCTTGCGGTCGCGTTGGCAGAGGCGGCGATTCTTGGAGAACGAGGGGTTGTGGTTGACGTCGCTCTGGGCGGTCGGTGGGACGCAGCGCTCTTCGGAGAGGCGCAGTCACGCATCATCGTGACGGTGGCTGCCGATCAAACGGGCGAATTGGAACGGACCGCCATAACCGCAGGCGCACCTTTGTTGCGGCTGGGGACGACCGGCGGAGACCGAATCGTCGTCGGGGATCTCGTTGACCTGTCGCTATCTGATGTGTCGGAACGATGGATGTGCGGGTTCCGGGACGCGACACGGAACACCCCACCGACGATCAGTTGAACCCGCGTGCCGACAACGTAATTCTTCATTGGACCATGTGACGTTACGTTTGACACGATTTGACCGCGATGCTAAATTTTGAATAGCAGTTTATGAATGCGAGTGCCAGATCGGCGCTCGCTTTTCGCGATCCCCTTTACGTGCGATCAATGGGATTAGCGACCTCCGGAGGCCCCATTGCCCAGGTACGACTATCGGTGTGTTGACGATGCCTGTGAGAACGACACATTTGAGGTTTCCAAGAGTTACACCGATGATTCCATAACCGTGTGCCCGGTTTGTAATGTGGAGGCCAAGCGGTTGCTGTCGCCCATCGCCGTCCACTTCAAAGGCAGCGGGTTTTACGTGACCGATAACAGGGCGTCGAACGGCGCTTCAGATGTTGGTTCGGACTCTTCCGAAAACGGGTCGAAGTCTGAGTCCAAGACCGAGAAGAAGTCGGAGTCCAAGTCTGAGTCCAAGACCGAGAAGAAGTCGGAGTCCAAGTCTGACTCTGGCTCGAAGAGTTCCAAGTCGGACAAGTCGGAACCGAAGAGCAAGTCGTCGTCGAGCGACTCCAAGAGCACCTCGAATGCCACTCCCTCCTCGAAATAGAGGGGACTACAACACCGTCGTAGAGGCAGGCCTTGCTCCGTCCGTGTCGCAGCCACGATCGTAGGGGCGTATGACAATACCTCGGCAAGCGCTAGATCCCCGAGATCCTCGAAGGACCGGATTGCTGCAATAATGCGCTCGGTCGTTGACGCTTTCCAAGCGACAACCCCCTCACCCTGCGCCCTCTCCCGACCGGAAGTGGGGAATCGTTTAACCCGGTTTTCGAGGGCTGCCAAATTACTGTGCAGGCGGAACAAGCCCCTTACGGTGTTTTCGCGGACATTAATTAGCTCCCTTTGATTTCGGGATAACATGATGTCTCACCGTTAATCCAGCGCAGGGGGTCCCTTTTTGCGAGCTGTTGTCCAACGCGTCAGCCGTGCGTCCGTGATCGTGGATGGCGCTGTGACCGGAAGCGCCGGTGCGGGACTGGCTATCTTGATCGGGATTACGCACGATGATGGGCCGGGGGAGGTGACCTACCTCCGGGACAAGATCACCAATTTGCGGATCTTTCACGGCGATGACGACGATATCGAGTTCGAACGATCGGCGTTGGACGCGAATGCCGACATCCTGCTCGTCAGCCAGTTCACACTGTACGCATCGACTCGAAAGGGCCGTCGACCGGGGTTCACAGAGGCCGCTCCGGGAGCGATTTCTGAGCCGCTTTTTAACCAGGTGGTTGACGCATTCAAAGAGACCGGCTTGCGGGTTGAAACGGGCGTATTCGGCGCAAAGATGCTGGTGGAGTTGGCAAACGATGGGCCGGCGACGTTCATCCTAGACACGGCCGACCGGAAGACGCCAAGACGGGGCTAGACCGCGACTTATATTCAGCACAAAATCAGGAGTACATGCACGATGCAACTAGAGCCACATATCGAACAGTTCATCCACGACAACCCGCAGGGCGTGATGACGACGTTCCGGGGCAACGGAATGCCGCAGCTCAGCATCGTCACGGTTTACCCGCGTGATGGCGGCGTAGGTATCTCGATTACGGAGACCCGGATCAAGTTCAAGAATCTTCTCAGAGACCCTCGCAGCTCGGTCCTGATCTCTCACGAGGACTGGTGGTCCGGGTTCCTCGTGTTTGAGGGCACGATGGAGATGCAGCACTCGGGAAATACCGATCCGGAGGAGTTGCGGCGAGCCCGCCAAAACATTTTCAGTGCAACCACTCGTAGGCGTAGCGCTAATTGGGCCGAGTACGACAAGCTCGTGGATGACGATAAACGGGTCGCCATGATCCTGCGGCCGGACGCTATTTACGGGTCAGCACTGGCGCGCATGGAAGCGGCGCGGGGGTAAGGAATATTGGACGACCCCGGAGGGGCGGCGCTAACTCCGTCCAGTTGTGACAATTACACCTTGATCGCAGGATAACGCGTTAGCGTCAAACCACTTTGCACGGTTCACTCCTCACCTCCTTCCTCTCCCGGCCGGGAGAGGAAGGAACCCACCTAGGCACAACGTGTCCCGGATCGTTCATTTCCGCTCTAGGCCCGAGCTTGCTGCACCCGGTTACTTCGTACACACCCGGCCTATCGGAAACGCGTAGGGCCGACTGACGATCCGCCCTTGTGGTCGATGCCAATCTACCCTTACGACTGCTGCGTCGAGACGCTGTGCTCCGGGATACCGAAGGCGTGTGTAAATTCGCCTTCTATCAACTGCGTCCAGAGCGCCAGGCCACACTGTCCCAGCGACCTGGCCAGAGTGCTCCCGTCGGCGCTGACTACCCAGACCTCCGATCGGACGGTGGCTATGGGATCACTTTCACCCTCGCCGGGGTTCTGGGGTAGTCCCGTCGACACAAGAGAGCGGCCGTCAGGCGACCAGAAGGTGTGCGACCGCTCGTACAGGCAGCAGAACGACTGGATATCGTCGCAAAGGGCGCCGGCGTCACCAATGAAAGTGGCGCAACATCCGTCAACGACATCGGCCCGGCATCCATCATGTTTTACGACTCGGAGCACCCCGGGCCTAAAGGCTCCCTATCGGCTCTCGTAGTCGAGGGCGATGTTTAGCGCTTTTACGGAGTGGGTTAACGCGCCTACGGAGATCAGATCGACACCGGATCCGGCGGCGGCTCGGACGGTCGCCATGCTTATATCGCCCGATGCCTCGGTGAGCGCTCGGCCCGCCACCAAAGTCACCGCCCTGCTCATCTCGTCCGGCGACATATTGTCCAGCAGGATGATGTCTGCACCGCCCTCAAGCGCCTCGCCGGCCTGATCGACCGTCTCGACCTCGACCTCTATCCGGAGGTTATGGCGGGCGTTCTGGCGGGCGCGCCGAACCACGTCTGCAATGCCAAGACCCTCTGCGGCTAGCGTCTCAAGGTGGTTGTCCTTGATGAGCACAAGATCGCCAAGATTGAAACGATGATTCGTGCCGCCACCTGCTGTGACCGAGTACTTGTCCAGAGCGCGCAGACCCGGGGCCGTTTTGCGTGTATCGATGATCCGGGCGTTAGTCCCTTTTACGGCGTCCACAAGCTCTGCTGTCATGGTTGCGATGCCGCTCATGCGCTGAAGAAGATTGAGCGCGGTGCGTTCTGCCTTCAGAATCCCGGCCATCGAACCAGAGATCCGGGCTATCACCTGACCCGGCTCAAGCCGCAAGCCGTCCTCCACAAGTGGTTCTACTTCGATGCTCGGGGCCACACGACGAAATACCTCGCATGCGACCTGTACGCCCGCCAGCATACCCGTAGAGCGCGCCACGAGGTTCGCAGCACCAAGAAGGTTCGACGGGATCAAGGCGTCGGTCGTGGCGTCGCCAAGGCTCAGGTCTTCACGCAGGGCGCGGTCGATCACGTCGTCAATCGCGGCGTACGGGAAGTCCCCGATAAGGTCCCTAGAACTATTCACGGAGCGACTTCTAGCCGGCCACGTCCAGCATTCGCTGGAGTGCAACCCGGGCGTCGATCGCCGTCTGCCCGTCCACCTTTATCGGGTTGATCACCAGGCCGGCCATCAGGCCGTCCAGAACCCAGAGCAGGTATGCCGGGTGGATCCGGTACATGGTGGCGCAGGGGCACACGATCGGGTCCAGGCAGAACACCGTCTTGTCAGGGTTTTCCTTGGCGAGCCGATTGACCAGGTTGATCTCTGTCCCGATCCCCCAAACGGATCCGGCGGGCGCCTCCGAGACCATCTTGACGATGTACTCGGTCGAACCGACGTAGTCGGAGGCGTCCACGGCTTCTCGTGTGCACTCCGGGTGAACGATGACGTTCACGTCCGGGTACTTGTCGCGGGATTCCTGGATCTGCTGTGGGGTGAACCGCGTGTGGACCGAACAATGACCCTGCCA
>CAUZKS010000057.1:0-9863 GCA_963580625.1 Dehalococcoidia bacterium
CCAAGCTGATCGCGACCACAAGGGCTATGATGCGAATCATTCCTATTCCTCCGGGGAACTGGGGCCGTGATTTAACGGTGAGTCGGTTATTAGATGCCACATTCAAATCCTGATATCAGACGGTCAAATCGAATTTGGAGCGCTGTTGCGTCCGCTCCCGTTGCCGTTAGCGAAAGGGATTGATTGTTCGCGGGGCAGGTCCACGCACCTATCAGTCCACCTACGGCGTTTCCGCCCGTGGCGTCAGTGTAAAGGAATCCGCCGAAACTTCCGCTCTCTCCGTCTACTACGAGGTCGCCTTCGTTGATGGCGACGAAATCAAACTCAGGCTTACTGAGTTGCTGGAGTTCATACGTTGAAGCTGCAACGCTCTGCGTAGTGTTTGTCTGGGGTTCCCAATAGAGAACGATGTCGGCACCATTGTAGGTGAAGGTAGCCAGGCCCTGAGTGTTGTCAGCCACTGGGCCTGTCCATCCCCTCAGAGCGAAGTCTGAAGAGGCAAACTGCGTATCCTGATCCATCTTCAGGGTGAAGCCGTATCCGTCGAAAACGTTACTCTCTATCGGAGTCGCTGTTGCCGCGGGTGGTCCCACTATGGCAGTCGGTGTGGCGGCAAGCGCTTCAGCCACGGCGGTCTCGACGACCGTCACGGTCTCGGCGGCTGTCACGGTCTCGTCGGCTGTCACGGTCTCGGCAGCCGTCACGGTCTCGGCGGCCGTCACGGTCTCGGCGGCCGTCACGGCTTCAGGGACTGTGGTCGGAACAATAGAGTCACCGGCGGCCGGCGCTGTTGTGGCTTCTGGTTCGGGATCCGCGTCTGATCCACCACCACAGGCTATGATCATCGCTAAGACCACCGCTCCTACGGAGCTCAGGAACAGCGATCTGGGTCGATTCTTTAGGCGTTCACCAGTTCTCAATACAGGTTCCTATAACGTTTTGTCGCGGCAAAACTGTTTCTAATTCCAACTCGTGTAAAAGTCGGACGATTAACTTGAAGTTAGCACATGAGTTTAGTCAAGATCAACCAAGATCAACGCCATCGAAGTCCCTGCAGGCTGAGGGACTAGGTTGGAGGCCCATTTTAGCGCACGGGGTTAGCGTGCGGGCAACTGAGGTTGAGCACGTGTCCGGGTTCGAGCCTTTAAGGCCGATCGAGGTGGGACGCGTTATTTCGTTTACACAAGGTGGGAGAGCGAAGAGGTGTTCTTGGGCCTGGGTGAGTGCTCCGTGTTCACAAGAGGCCACTCAGGGGCGACGGCAGCGGCAGCGGAAAGCGGCGGGCATTCCGAAAGGAAACCCGGGCGGGGAATCAGGCGGTCACCCTCGTGATGGCGAAAGGTCGGTAGAGGTCGGGACCGGATCTGCGTTGCCGGGGTTTGAGGCGGTGATGCAGGTCACCAAGTCTGAATAACCCCCGGAGGTATTGATCGTGCCGGACTAACTGATCGCTCTCGATTTGAACGTTGTCTCGTTGAACGTTCGCTTGTACTCTGACTCTCCAGTCTTGCGGACGCGTCCCTTCCCGAGCTTGAACCTGTAGCGGCTCGAGATCGGGTCCGGGACCCGATGCACGAGGCTGTTGGCGGCAGAATCTGGCCAGCGCGGCCATATGAAGTTCGTGAACATCACGCCGGTCCGCACGACATCGGTAACGATCGCGACGGCCGTTACCCGCCCGCTTCCGGTCTTTATGTGGCCCTTTTCGACCAGTTCGGAGAACCGGTAAGACTCGCCCTCGGTGAAGGCGAACCCGCCGGTCTGGATGAGTACGTCGTTGTTCGTAATCTCCACCCAGTCGCCGCTTTCGATCCCCCGTGCCGCTGCGTCATCCGGATGGATCTCGACGAAGTGTTCAGGAGTCCTGTTGGCGAGATACGGCTTGCGTAGATCGTCGTATGCGGACTGCCACACCTCGCCGATCCGGCCGCTCGTGACCCACAACTCATCGCCTTGCGGCGTGATGCGCTCGTAGAAATCGCTGAACAGCTCCCAGGGTGACTTGTTCAAGACGGCTTTGCCGGAGTGCGATTTGAAGTGCGTCAGCCATTTCTGGTGCACCCCGGCCCCCTGGGGCGACTCCAAATCCAGCGTCGAATCGTGAAGACGAACCGTCCCCGTCAGATCGGCGTCTATTAGCCTGATCGGCGTCTGAATGCCCGTCGTGCCGTACCGCTTCAGTAGATCGTGCGCTCGGATGCCGTCCCGCTCCGCGATCACTACGAGCGGGTGGTAGTTGAGTACGCCGTCTCGCCCAAACTTGGACGCCTCCTCGAAGACATCATTCGAGTCTTTCCAGTCGTAGCCTTCGTAGCCCATCGCTCGCCCGAACTTTGCGATGGCCCACCAGTCAGGCTGCGCCTCTCCCGGCGGGTCGGTGAACTTCTCGTACAGGCGCAGTCGGCGTTCGCCGTTGGCACGTGTGAGGTCGCTTTCGCCCCAGCCGGAGGCGGGCAGGACGATGTCCGCAAGCTCCGTCGTGATCGGTGCACGCGGGTAGATCTCCGAGTTCACGATCACCATGCCGCCGCTGTCGGCCCGTTGGATCAACGCCTCTGCGGCCGCCTCCGGGTTGGCGTCCGTTATCTGATGCGGATTGTCCCGGGTCAGCTCCATGAAGCGCCGGTACATGTCGTCCGATGCGGCCATCGCCTGGATCCACAGCGTTCCGATCACCCAGGCAAACCGCAGATTGCCGGATTCAACCCAGCGATCTAGATCAATATCCTGGCGTCGTCGTCCGGGCAACTTGTTCGGGCTCTGGATACGAGGGTACGGAGCTGCGCCCTTCCAGCCGCGCTGGTGACCGCCCAACCGGGAGATCATTTTGCCCGGACGATTTCCGGCGCCGCAGATCAGACCGAGCGCTGCATATGAAGCGGTGTTCAGGTAGTTATTCGACCAGTAGTTGCCTTTTTCCAGCCCGAAAGAGGCTTTGGGTCGCACTCCGTCTACGGGCTTCGCAAGAATTTCGGCGGCCAGCCTGATCTTCTCCTCTGGGACGCCGGTGATCTCCGACGCCCGTTTCAACTTCGAGATGTCCTGATCGAACAACCACTTAACGTAGCCTTCGTAGTCGGTACCCAGCTGACCCCACGTGGTCCGCCACTCGACGGGTGTGTTGCGGGTCCCACGCCCCATCCCGGCGTCTATCTCCCACGAATTTGCGATCCATTTCTCGATGAACTCCTTGTCCTCCCAGCCGTTCTCGATGATCAGGCGGATGATCGCCAAGTGCAGGGCCGTGTCACTGCCCGGGATGACCTGCAGGTGAAGACCGCCTCGGGCTTCGGCCCATGCGACGCCCTGCGTGCGTCTGGGGGTGGCGAAGATCAGCTTCTTTTGCGGACCGGTCATGACCCATTCAGTGAACAGCACGGTCTTCGTCTCGAAGGGGTCGGTCCCCGAAAAGAAGATCACCTCGGCCTCGCCCCAGTCCTTGTAGCTGGCGCTAAACGCGATGATCCCGGAATCGCTCAGGCCCGGAGTATCGGAACCCGGCCCTGGCTTGTCGTGCGGGGCGTATGCGGGCGTGTGGACGGATCTGAAGGCTAATTTGGAGATCGCATAGGTGTTTTCGAAGTAGTTGTATGAGTAGGTTTTCATCCCCCACGCGGGCGCGCCATATTTTGCGATCACGTGGCTTGAGACGCGCTGCATGACCTCGATAGCGTCGTCCCATGAGACCGGAACCAGTTCGCCGTTCACGCGCATCATGGGCATCTTGAGGCGGTCAGATGTCGGCCCGTCCGGGTTGTAGACCTTCCCGGCGAGAGTTCCACCACGAATGCTGTGGTTACCCCCGCGGTTGACGACCGTGGCGAACGGGTCCGGCTGTACGACCACGTGGTGACGAACGCCGTCGATCAGTGTGAAGTTGTGCTGGTTAGGGCTGATCCATGCCGCGCCGACCCCGAGAGGGAAGTCCTCGCCAAGCGCGTTCTCAGAAGCCCGAGGTCCACCTTCCGCGCCGTCCGGCCACGTGAAGACGCGATACCCGCAACCGACGACGCAATAGTCGCAAGCCGTGTTGGTTATCTTGGCGTCCGGCGGCGGCAGCGGAACGCTTGTCTGTGGAACGTAATCTGCCATCTACGTTCGATCTCCAGCGAGGATTTTCACTTGATCACCTTATACGGTGGGAGGTGCGGTTCTTCTACGATGATCGGGTCGCCGGTCAGGGACATCAGAAATGCCATTAAGTCCGATTTGTTCTGGTCAGTAAGACCGAGTGGTCGGAGAAGAGGGTCAAGATTAGGAGATTCTCCTCCGCCCGAGTTGTAAAATTCGATTACCTCCTCCAGTGTCGCGAATGCCCCGTTGTGCATGTAGGGCGCGGTCTGGCCAAGTTCCCTGAGCATCGGGGTCCGGAACTGCCCGAAATCTGTGTCGACCTTGGTCACCAGATACAGTCCCGGATCGTCGGTAGCGGTCCGATATACCTCTTCCGAGACGCCCCGTGAACGAAGTTGATAATCGAACGTGATCTGACGAATCGCATCGGTCGAGAACTGTTCCGGGGTCGGCACCCCCAGCCCGTGGAAGTCTTCATCCGTGAATAATCTCCCGCGGTGACATGCTGAGCAGCCTGCGGTTGTCGTGAACAACTTGAAGCCGCGCTTTTCTGACTCCGACAGCGCTGATTCATCGCCTTCCATGAAACGATCGAACGGGACGTTGCTGGAAAGGATTGTCGATTGGAATATTGCGATGGCGCGTGAGGCGTCGTCAAACCATGGACCCCCGGGGCCGAATACATCGTCGAAGCGCTTCACGTACTCGGGGATCTGTCGCAGTCGCTCCTCCACCATAACCGGGTCCATGTTCATTGCCACGGCTCCCTTCATAGCCCCCTGCGCCTGGATGTCCAGCCTGAGCGCTTTTCCGTCCCAGTCCAGCTTCGGATGGAAAGCGGAGTTGATGATCGTAGGTGTGTTGCGCCAGTGGACCGACCCGGCGTACCCGAAGCTAAGCGGCAGGCCGTCTGTCCAACCCTGGCCCGGCTGGTGGCAGGAGGCGCAACTGATGGCCGAGTTCGCCGAGAGCCTGGGATCGAAGAACAGTAGCCGTCCAAGCTCAACTTTCGCTTCGCTAAAGGGGTTGTCCTGGGGAAGATTGACCTCGTCCAGTACGTCGAATCCGAGGACGCGCGCCTGGAATGGAGTGAGCGGTACGAATTCACCGTCCGCGGTTGAAGGCGTGGGCGAGGTGGTCACGCCGGGAGCATCGTCGCCGCTCATGAGTACAACGATGATGATGATTGCGATCACCGGAATACCAACGGCGCCGAGCGCGATCCAGCGAATGCGAACCGGCATCAGTGCCGGTCCTTACCCTGGCTCTGGCTCCGATTGCGGGGCCTGGTTATGGCGGTGCTGCGCATCGTCAAGACTTTCGTCGTTTCGTTCGGCGTGGAGATCAGGCGGTGTTACCGCCCCCGAAGTTGTATAAAAGTCCGTGTGGCCAGCGCATCGTGCGCTGGTTCACGTTACCACCGGACCTCCATCAGGCCTACCCGGTCCGGTGGTTTCTTTTGCCGATTGGACCACGCCCGATGGCGTCCCATCGATCCACCCAGTTGACGATGCCGACCCTCTCACCCCAGGCGTTGTACTCCCGTGACATCCTTGTCAAACGATCTTTCTCTCCATCCGCCCGATTATTCAGCTCCGTTCGGTCGTCCGAAATGTTGTAAAGCTCCCATGCGCCCGGGTACTCAGAAACCAGCTTCCAGTTGCCATCTCTAATCGCCCGATTGCCTTCATGTTCCCAATGGATCGGAGCCTCTCGTTTCCAGTCCGGGTTTTGGAAGGACGGGACCAGACTCTCGCCTTCAAGAGGTTTGATCGCGTGGCCGTTGTTCTCCGTCGGGTAACTGGCGCCAGCTGCTTGGAGACACGTGGGCATGATGTCGATGAGGTGCGCCGGGGAGTGGATCGTCTCAGGAGATTTGATTTTGTCCGGCCAGTTGACGACGAGCGGGGTCGAAATTCCGCCCTCGTGTGTCCAGCGTTTGAACAGCCGGAATGGGGTGTTCGATGTATTGGCCCAGGGAAGGTCGTAGCTCTGGAAGGTGTCTGATCCGCCGGGGCGTAGGTCCGGGATGTTCCCGACGGTGGCGCGTGAGCCGTCGAGGTTCGGGGTGTTGAAGTTGGCGTAGTTTGGCCGGTTCGAGTCTTCTGCACAGAACTCGGCGCACCCTCCGTTGTCCGCCATGAACATGATCAGTGTGTTGTCAGTCTGGCCCTGCTTCTCGATCTGCTCTAGCACACGGCCGATGCCCTGATCCATGCGGTCTATCTGGGCCGCGTAGACTGCCATTCTGAGATCTTCCCAATCGTGATTCGCCGTTTCGTCCCATGCCGGGGAGTCGGGGTCGCGCTTGCTGATCTCCCATTTAGGATCAACAAGACCGAGCGCGCGCATGCCCTCGTGGCGCGAGGTCCGCAGCGCGTCCCAGCCGTCCCGGTATTTGCCCTCGTAACGAGCGATGTCCTCTTCAAAGGCGTGCAAGGGCCAGTGTGGCGAGGTGTACGCCAGGTACAGGAAGAACGGATTTTCGGAATCGGCGTTGCCGGAGATCATCTCGATTGCATGATCTGAGATTGCGTCCGTGTAGTAGAAATCGGGCGAATCGGGCTGGATCAGGGTCTGATCTTCCATCAACGTCATCGGGTTCCAGAAGCTGCCGGCGCCGGTCAGCGTGCCAAAGAACTTGTCGAACCCGCGTTGGCGCGGCGTCGGGGAGCCGGGTTCGCCGGGCGTCCACGTTTCGGGCTTCTGAAGGTTGTGAGGGCCGCCGACGTGCCATTTGCCGGACATGAGCGTCTGGTACCCGGCCGACGATAATGCCTCGGCGATCGTCACGCAGTTGTCGTTCAGGTAGCCCTGGTATTCCGGCGTGCCGTAGTCATCGACCATGTGGCCGACGCCCGCCTGCTGCGGGTTGAGGCCGGTGAGCACGGCGGCACGCGATGGGCAGCAACGGGCCGAGTTGTACATCTGCGTGTACTTGAGGCCACCCGCAGCAAGTTTGTCGATATTCGGAGTGCGGATTTCTGAGCCCCAGCACCCGAGATCTGCGAAACCCATATCGTCCGCCAGGATCACGATGATGTTGGGCCGGGATTCAGGTTGATCGGTCAATTTATCATTCCATCGTTGCCAGTATTATTCCGCGTTGCGACCCATTTTGGCGGGCCGAGCCGGACGCTTGGGACCTGTACGGTGTGATTGTGTCTTGTAATCGTGTCCATGCCCATCGGTCTTGGCGACGACGGGATGGGCCAGGGATGGACGCCGGTCGCATCCGCCCATTCAGCGTACTGGCGCATCATTGTGGACGCACGATCACGCTCACCTGAGATCAGATCTGTTAATTCCGTGCGGTCGTCATCGATGTTGTAAAGCTCCCAGGCATCTGTAGAACCGGGATCACGGGGATCGGGGTTTGGCGGCGCTCCGACTTCACTCACCAGTTTCCATGGGCCGATACGCATGGCGCGATTGCCTTCGTGCTCCCACATGATGGGCTGTTCGCGATGCCATTTTCGGCCCTCCAGAGCCGGCAGGAACGATTCGCCTGCCATGGGATGGATATCGTGGCCGCCACGCCTGGTCGGATACTTTGCCGCCGTGGCATCTATAAGCGTCGCCATCACGTCCATGACATGCGCGGGCTCGTGAACGATCTCGCCCCCGGGTATCCGTCCGGGCCAGTGGGCGATGAACGGGGTGGAGATGCCGCCTTCGTGCGTGTAGCGCTTGAACAGTCGAAACGGGGCGTTGCTGGCGTTAGCCCAGCTGATATCGATGCTCGCAAAGGTATCGGCCGGGCCGGGCTCGATACTCGGCGTATTGCCGACTCGTACCATCCGGCCATCGACGGTCGGGTGGATATAACGCGACGGGTCCGGGTAGTTCGTGTCCTCCTGGAGGAACTCGGCGGAGCCGCCGTTGTCGGACATGAACATGATGATCGTGTCGTTTTCGGCGTCGTGTTTTTTGAGGGTGTCGAGGACCTTGCCAACGCCGCGGTCGAGCTGCTCGATCTGCGCCGCGTATGTCGCCATCTGGACATCCCGCCACTCCCGGCTATCGGCGTCCTCCCAGGCTGGAATGCCTCGTTCGCGTGGAGATATAACCCACTTCGAGTCGAGAACTCCCAGGCCTTTTTGCTGTTCGTGCCTCGAAGTACGAAGGGCATCCCACCCGCCCATGTAGGTTCTCCGGTACTTTTCGATGTCGTTCGGGTGCGCGTGCAGGGGCCAGTGGGGCGCGGTGAATGCCATGTACAAGAAGAAGGGATCGTCCCGATGCAGGGCGTCATCCACAAAATCGGCGGCATGCTGGCTGATCGAGTCCGTGAAGTGGTAATCGGTCGTGTCCACGCTGATTCGGGTCAGGTCATCCATCAGCATGTTCGGATTGTAGTAACTCCCGCCGCCCGAGAGGATTCCGTAGAAGCGATCAAACCCGCGGCCTCTGGGAGTTGGGTAGCCCTGCATGTCCGGGTACCAGTCATCAGGGAGGGAGGCTTGCTCGCCGCCGACGTGCCACTTGCCGGTCATTAGGGTCCTGTATCCGGAGTCCTTCAGCACCTCGGCAATGGTTACGCAGTTGTCATTCAGGTAGCCCTGGTACGACGGAACACCCAGGTTGACGACCATGTGGCCGATACCGGCCTGTTGCGGGTTGAGGCCCGTCAGGAGTGACGCCCGGGTAGGGCAGCAACGGGCTGAGTTGTACATCTGCGAGAACCGGACCCCATTCTTCGCAAGGCGGTCCAGGTTCGGAGTCCGGATCTCTGAGCCGTAAGCGCCGATATCGCCCCAGCCGAGGTCGTCCGCAAGGATCAGGACAACGTTGGGGCGTTTGGGGCGGCTAGCACCGGGCGTATTTGTTGGCATCTAGTCTCCGGACAGCAAGAGTAAATCTGAAGTCAGAGGCTACAGGTTCCCCGGGTGCATTAAAAAATAGATACGCCTCTACACCGTGCCCGGAAAAGAAAAAGCCCCGGCGGACGGTGGGTTCCGCCGGGGCTTTTACGTTGCGGCTCAGGAGCTGTGGCCTCTTTGGGGGGAGCGGACTACTGGAGGGCATCCGCTCTCAGGCCTCTAGCACCTGCTGTAGCCGCAGGAGTAGCACTTTGCGCAGCCTTCTTCGTGGGCCAGGCTTGCGTTGCAATCTGGGCACAACTCAGTGGACAGGGCTTCCACCATGGTCTGGTTCGCGTTGCTTGTGATTTCGGTCGCCTCTGCCGACCGGGTCGAGATCAACCCGATGTCGTCCGGCTCTGGTGCTTCGAACATCCCGATCTGTGCCGTCTCGGAGTCGCTGATCGGGCCTGATGGCATAGGACCAGTACTCGAAACACGATCCAGAACCAGAGAGATTGCGTCAGGAACCGAACGAATCAGGTCTCCGTTGTCCCACACCGGCACATCGGTGATACCGCGAAGTTGCTTGACGATCTCGTTCGGGTCCACGCCGGACCGGAGTGCGAGTGACGCTAGGCGTGACATGCCTTCCGACATGGCGGCGTCGTTTCCGCCAGCCTTGCCAAGCGTTGCGAACATCTCGAATGGGCGCCCGTCTGATGCGACATTGACCGTCACGTACAGAGGACCTCGTCCGGTGCGAATCCGGTTGGTTACGCCCTGCAACGACGCTGGCCGGTCACGGGGAACCGAGAACTGCGGAATTACCTTTAGGCTCGATCCGTCTTCGACTTCACCGGAGTTCGTGTTATCGGATGTCCCGGTCGCCAGAACCTCCTTGTCACGGCTGCCTGAGCGGTAAACCGTGATGCCCTTGCACTTCAGTTCCCACGCCGTGAGGTAAGTCTCCTCGACATCTTCGAT
>CAUZKS010000058.1:0-9802 GCA_963580625.1 Dehalococcoidia bacterium
GAGCTCTCATACGACAACGGCACGAAGATGTCAGACACGTGGGCCGATTACCTCCTCACGGACTTCGAGCACGCGCCGTTCGATATGGTCGGGCTCCGGGCCTTCATGCAAGGACTTGCGGACGCGGGACCGACACGAAGCGGACATCGAACCCCGACTGTGATGGTGACCCTGCCTTCAAACTGCCGAACTCGTGAAGAGATGTGGGCTAACTCGTGGCAGGTGCGGCACGCCCTTTCAACCGGCGTACACGGCATCCTCCACACGCACACTCGACAGCCGGATGCCGTGCAGGCGTTTGTGGAGTCCACCCGCTACCCGTTCCAGAGCATCGGGGTTGGCAGAGGCTTGCTTCAGGGCCAGCGCGGCGCCGGTGGACAGCAGTTCCCGGCCCAGATCTGGGGCGTAGATCCGGTCACATACACGAAGATCGCAGACCCGTGGCCACTTAACCCCGAGGGCGAGATCATCCTTGGGCTAAAGATCGAGGACCGCGAGTGCCTGGCCAACTGCGACGAGATAGCCGCCATCCCGGGCATCTCGTTCGGCGAATGGGGACCCGGCGACATGGGAATGTCGTTCGGAAACGGCGACGCGCACGACCCGCCGTACGCCCCGGAGATGGAAGCCGCACGGCAGCGCATCAAGGCAGCGTACGATCGCAACAATATCAAGTTCCTGTGTGGCTGGAACGACCCGAATCTGACAATCGAAGAGGCCACGAAGAAACTGATCGACGAGGGCACGATGATCGTTGGCGGTAACGAACAGGCTGCGAAGTTCGGCCGTGAGTACAGCCAGCGGACGATGCCGGTCTAGAACACCGGTTTCCCGGTCGCAGGGTGATCCTCGGTCCGCCGGATGGCGAAATCACGAGTAAAAACTCGCGGCGGACCGGGTTCACGCTCCATCGCCAGACTTTGACAAAAGTTTCACAATGTCTGATACTCGCCGCTTCGGTTCTTAGCTATAAACGTCTCTATCTCGCGCACGCGAGGGCGGCAGACTTGGCAATGCCGCCCCGTCCGCACAGCGAGCGGTTGCGTACCGACCACGGTTTGAGGACACGAAAACGTAACACGCGTAGCGCAGAATCCCCTGTACGATCGTCTACGCACTAACCCATCGCCGCACACGACAGTCTTGATGAATCTGACCCCAGACCAGGCCGCAACGAGCTACGTTTTGCACTCCGCAAATGAGCTTGACGTGAAGTTCATCCGCCTCTGGTTCACCGATATTCTTGGCACGCTCAAGGGCTTTGCTATCACGATCGATGAACTGGAGGAGGTGCTTGACCGCGGGGCCACGATAGACGGCTCCTCTATCGCAGGTTTCGCGCGCTCGGACGAATCTGACATGATCGCCATGCCAGACCCGACCACATGGCAACTGCTCCCGTGGAGGCCGCGTGAGAACGCTGTGGCACGCATGTTCTGCGACATCTTGCGGCCGGACGGCACGCCGTTTGATGGCGATCCTCGCAACGTGCTACGGCGCAACATCCAGCGGGCCTCGGACAAGGGCTACTCGTTCTACGTCGGGCCGGAGCTTGAGTACTTTTATCTGGAGGATTCTGACTCGGTCGTCCCGGTCGACCAGGGCGGCTATTTTGACCAGACCTCCGCTGGCGCAGGACCGGACCTGCGACGTGAGACCGTTCTGTCGCTTGAGGAACTCGGCATCCCGGTGGCGCACAGCCATCACGAGGTAGCGCCGGGTCAGCATGAGATAGACCTTCGCCACCAGAACGCACTCGCCATGGCAGATACCGTCATCACGTATCGCGTTGTTGTGAAGGAGATCGCTTCGCAGCACGACGTTTATGCCAGCTTCATGCCCCGCCCCATGAACGGCGAGAACGGCAGCGGGATGCATTGCCATCTCTCGCTTGCCAAGGGCGAACAGAACGCTTTCTTTGACGAAGACGACGCACTTCACCTTTCGTCCGAAGGCCGCAGCTTCCTGGCCGGGTTGATCAGGCACTCCCCTGAGATCACTGCGGTGACCAATCAGTGGGTCAACTCATATAAACGGCTGGTGCCTGGGACCGAAGCCCCTGCGTACAGCGTCTGGACGGGCGGCAACTGGGGCGATCTCGTCCGTGTCCCTCCGTATCAGGGTCGGGCTGAGGCTGTCCGTATCGAGTACCGGGCGCCCGACTCCGCATGTAATCCTTACCTGGCCTTCAGCGTGATGCTCGCCGCCGGAATGAAGGGAATGGAAGAGGGTTACACCCTTGGTGAGCCCCTCACAACCGACGTCGACAGCATGTCGACGTCGGAACGAGCCAGCGCCGGTATCTCAAGGTTGCCAAGCAACCTCGGCCAGGCTCTTGAACTGCTGAGGGATAGCGAGCTCGTACGTGAGGCGCTCGGCGATTCTATTTTCGACAACTTCATACGCAACAAAGAGATCGAGTGGCGTGAGTTCGAGGCCACGGTGACCGGATACGAGGTCGACCGTTACCTAAAGGTTCTTTGATCAAACGTAACTAGCCCGCAATCCGGTACGGCCGAAACGATTTGGCTTTCCGTAACAGAGAGACCGCTTTTACATCCATGCAAGACCCCGTTACAACGACCGATAGTAACCAGACGCTCTGCGCAACACATGGCCTACCTATGGGCCACGCACCAGTCGCGCCGACACGCTTCAAAAAGATGCGAAAGGCGGGGTTGTACGACCCGGCTTTTGAGCGTGACGCCTGTGGCGTTGGAATGGTCGCCAACATCGACGGCTCGGACAGTCACAAGCTGATCGAGCAGGCGCTCGAGGTTCTCGTCAATCTCGGGCACCGCGGCGCTACCGGGTCCGACCCGGAAACCGGCGACGGCGCCGGCATCTTGATACAGACACCACACAGTTTTTTCAAGCGCGTCACGCACGAACTGGGTTTCGATCTTCCGGAGGCCCGGCACTACGGCGTAGGCATGATGTTCCTCCCACGGGAAGACGATCTGCGCTCAAGCGTGGAGGCCGAGATAGTGGCCGGGCTGACGCAAGAGGGTCTATCCGTCCTCGGATGGCGTGATGTTCCGACCGATCCGACGGTCATCGGCTACCTCGCCCGCGAGGTGATGCCGGTCATCCGGCAGGTGTTCATCGTCGAGCCGGGAACCTCACAAAACGGCGTCGACGGTGATGCTTTTGAGCGGCGTCTGTATATCGCCCGAAAAGAGATCGAGCGCCGCGTCGTTGCCCTGACCGAGACCGTTCCTGAGCAGGACCTGGACGTGTTTTACGTCTGCAGCCTGTCCTCCCGGACGGTCGTGTACAAGGGTCTAATCATGACCGAGCAACTTGAGGGATTCTTCTCTGACCTCAGGGAACAGGACGTGACATCGGCGTTCGCCCTCGTTCACTCCCGGTTCAGCACCAACACGCTGGGCGAGTGGAAGCTGGCGCACCCCTACCGCTACCTGTGCCACAACGGCGAGATCAACACCGTGCGCGGCAACCGCAACTGGATGGCAGCACGGGAGCAGTCCTTTACCTCCGATGTGTTCGGAGACGACGTGTCGAAGCTGGCGCCGGTTAACGCCATGGCGGCGAGCGACACGGCGTCACTTGACGAGGTGTTCGAACTGCTCAACGTCGGCGGCAGGAGCGTGGAGCACGTCGCTGCGATGATGATCCCCGAGTCGTGGTACGGCCACGAATCGATGAGCCAGCCCCGCAAGGACTTTTACGAGTACCACGGCGGCGTGATGGAGCCGTGGGACGGTCCGGCGTTGATCGCGTTTACCGATGGCCGCAAGGTCGGCGCAGTTCTCGACAGGAACGGCCTGCGACCGTTCCGTTACTACATCACCAAAGATGGCCTCCTTGTAATGTCGTCCGAGGCGGGTGTGCTTGAGATCGAGCCAGACCGAATCGCCGAGAAGCGACGTCTCGAGCCGGGTCGCATGTTCTTGCTGGACCTCGAAGAGGGCCGGATCGTCGGCGACGACGAGATCAAGGACAGCCTCGCCGATCAACAGCCTTATGGGGAGTGGCTGGAGCAGGAGCGGGTCATCCTGGACGATCTGCCGGACGCGCCGGCGGCCACCGTACCGGGGATCGACTTGGAGACGCTTGTGACGCGCCAGCAGGCGTTTGGTTACACGCAGGAGGATCTGCGGATCCTGATCGAACCGATGGGACGTGAGGGCGCAGAGGGGATCGGGTCGATGGGTAACGACACGCCCCTGGCCGTTCTCTCAGATCGCCCGCAGCCTCTGTTCACCTATTTCAAGCAGTTGTTCGCACAGGTATCCAACCCACCGTTGGACGCCATCCGTGAAGAGCTTGTGACGCAGATGTCGATCCCGACCGGCAAGCGCGGCGGGCTGTTCCAGGAATCTCCAGAACACGCACGTCTGCTCCGCATCGACCGGACGGTACTTTTGAACTCGGACCTCGCGAAAATCAAGGCGCTGGATCGGCCGGGGTTACGGACGAAGAGTATTTCGACCCTCTTCCCGATCGCCGACGGCGTCCAGGGTCTTCGTGACGCCCTGGCCCGGATACGTGCCGAGGCGGACCTGGCCGCGGCAGATGGCTACACCCTGATCGTGCTTTCCGACCGCGGTGTGGATGCCGACCATTCATACATCCCCATACTTCTGGCGGTCGGTGGAGTTCACCACCACCTGATCCGCAATAAGACGCGAACACAGTTGGACATCATCGTCGAGTCCGGCGAGCCGCGTGAGAACCACCACTTCGCGACCCTGTACGGGTACGGCGCATCGGCGATTAACCCCTACCTCGCGTTTGAGACGCTGGCCGGGTTGCGTGAGCGGGACACGGCCGACGAACGTAAGTTGCCGGATCAACACACGGTGGAGTACAACTTCGCCAAGGCGATCGAAAAGGGTGTCTTGAAGGTGATGTCCAAGATGGGCATCTCAACCCTGCAGGGTTATCAGGGTGCGCAGATATTTGAGAGTCTTGGACTGTCCGACGAGCTGATCGACGAGTACTTCACGTGGACGCCGACCCGTATCTCGGGGATCGGCCTTGAGGAGATCGCCGGCGACGTGCTGGACAACCACGCGAGGGCTTACCCGGAGACGACGCTCCCCGGCCGTTTGGCGCTGGAGATCGGTGGCCTCTACCTGTGGCGCGGCACCGGCGAGAAGCACATGTACGACCCGGACGCCATCGGGTTGCTCCAGCACGCGTCTAAGGCCAATAACGCACACACCTATTCACTGTTCGAGAAGTCCGCAGACGACGAGTCTGAACGGCTCGCAACGATCCGCGGGTTGCTTGATTTCAAGTTCGACGCAGACGGCGGCGTTCCGCTGGACGAAGTGGAATCCGCGGAGTCGATCGTCAAACGGTTTGCGACCGGAGCGATTTCTCTCGGCTCAATCAGCCGGGAGGCGCACGAGACGCTGGCTATCGCCATGAACCGGATGGGCGCTCGCTCCAACACCGGCGAGGGCGGCGAAGACCGGGCGCGCTACACGCTAGACGCCAACGGAGATGACCGTTCCAGTCGCATGAAGCAGGTCGCGTCCGGCCGATTTGGCGTGACGCCGGAGTACCTGGTCAACGCCACCGATCTTCAGATAAAGATGGCGCAGGGCTCCAAGCCGGGTGAGGGCGGCCAGATCCCCGGCTCCAAACTTACGGAGTACATGTCCGGCATCCGGGCCACGACCCCGGGCGTTGGCCTGATATCGCCTCCGCCACACCACGACATCTACTCGATCGAGGATCTGGCACAGCTGATTCACGACCTCAAAAACGTAAACCCTGAGGCGCGTATCCACGTGAAGCTCGTGTCCGAGGTCGGCGTCGGGATCATCGCCGCCGGTGTGTCCAAGGGGCACGGTGACGTGGTCTTGATCTCCGGCGATTCCGGCGGGACGGGTTCATCCCCGCTGTCCTCAATCAAGCACGCCGGACTGCCCTGGGAACTCGGCGTCGCGGAAACACAGCAGGTTCTGGTCCAGAACGGCCTGCGCGGCCGGATTGTCGTCCAGACGGACGGCCAGATAAAGACCGGCCGTGACGTGGCGATAGCCACGCTACTCGGCGCCGAAGAGTGGGGCGTGGCAACGGCTGCTCTGGTGGTTATAGGCTGCATCATGTTGCGCAAATGCCACCTGAACACCTGCTCGGTGGGCGTCGCAACCCAGGACCCGGAGCTTCGCAAGCAGTTCACCGGGGATCCTGAATCTGTCGTCAACTACTTCATGATGCTTGCCGAAAGCCTTCGTGGGTACATGGCGAAACTCGGCTTCAAAACGGTCAATGAGATGGTCGGACGGGTGGACAAGCTCGAGTCTCGACGTGCCGTTGATCACTGGAAGGCGCGAGGCCTTAACCTGGACAACCTCGTGTACAAGCCCGAGCCCGCCGAGGGCGTGGCGCTGTACCACTGCGAGGACCAGAAGCACGGGCTAGAAAACGCTATGGATCATCTCTTGATCGAGCGGGCCGCCATGGCGCTGGAGAACGAAACACCGGTGGAGGCCGAGTTCCCGATAAGGAACTCGAACCGTGTTGTCGGGACGATGCTTAGCGGCCAGATCGCCAGAAAGTACGGCATCCGCGGCCTGCCGGACGACACCATCCGTTATACGTTTAAGGGCTCGGCTGGCCAGAGCTTCGGCGCGTTCCTCGCAGCCGGGGTCTCGTTCCGGCTCGAGGGCGACTCGAACGACTACTTTGCGAAGGGACTTGGAGGGGGACGCATCGTCGTCGTACCGCCCGAGGGTTCTTCATTCCTACCGGAAGAAAACATCATCATCGGCAACGTCGCTCTTTACGGGTCGACCGGCGGTGAGGCTTACATACGTGGCACGGCCGGCGAGCGTTTCGCCGTGCGTAACAGTGCCGCACGCGCCGTGGTCGAGGGGATTGGCGACCACGGGGCCGAGTACATGACAGGCGGAACGATCGTCGTGATCGGCCCGACCGGACGTAACTTCGCCGCCGGAATGAGTGGCGGCGTGGCGTTCATTTACGACCCGGATGACACCTTCTCCTCTCGGTTCAATCCTGATATGGCGAGCCTGAAAAACGTCGTCGCTGGTTCCGAAGACGAGGCCGGGTTGCTGGAACTCCTCCAGAACCATCAGCGTCACACAGGAAGCACCGTCGCCGAGCGAATTCTCGGCGACTGGGACACCTCGCGCGGCCTGTTCAAAAAAGTAATGCCGGAAGCGTACGCACGGATTCAACGTGAACGCTCCGAGCAGGCCGCAACGGCCGGAGACTAATAAACATATATGGGTAAAACGACCGGCTTCATGGAATGGGAACGCGAGCTGCCAGATAAGCGGTCCGTGGCCGACCGACTGGCAGACTGGCGTGAGGTTTACGCAAACTGGTCAGAGCATCAGGCGCGTTCCCAGGCCGGACGCTGCATGGATTGTGGCGTCCCCTTCTGTAACTCGTCGATGGGTTGCCCGCTCGGCAACCTGATCCCGGACTGGAACGACCTGGTCTACTCCGGCGACTGGGAGGCGGCGCTTTCAGAGCTGCACGCTACCAACAACTTCCCGGAGTTCACCGGCAGGGTCTGCCCGGCGCCGTGCGAGGCCGCTTGCACACTAAACATCAACCAGGATCCCGTGGCGATCGAGATGATCGAGAAATCGATTTCCGAGAGGGGCTGGGAAGAGGGCTGGATCAAGCCCGAACCGCCGTCACACCGATCCGGCAAGAAGGTCGCTGTCATCGGCTCCGGCCCCGCCGGACTCGCCACCGCACAGCAGCTCAATCGCGCCGGCCACCTTGTCACGGTGTTTGAGCGAGACGAGGTGATCGGCGGACTCCTGACCCTCGGCATCCCTCACTTCAAGCTTGAGAAGACCGTCGTCAGTCGACGTGTGACGCAGATGGTGAACGAGGGCGTCGAGTTCCGCACTTCCACATGGGTTGGGCGGGACTACCCAACGGATCAGCTCAAGGCCGATTTCCACGCCATTGTTTTGTGCGGCGGAGCAACCGTGCCAAGGGACCTTCCGGTGCCCGGACGTGATCTGGACGGCGTTCACTTTGCCATGGACTATCTGAAGCAGAGCAACCGTCGTAATCAGGGCGCCGAGTTCGGTCCTGACGACACGATCACCGCAGAGGGCAAAAACGTCGTCATCCTTGGCGGCGGCGACACCGGCGCGGACTGCCTCGGGACCTCCCATCGCCAGGGCGCCCTCGAGACCTGGCAGTACGAGTTGCTGCCGATTCCTCCGACCGAGCGAGACAACGATACGAACCCGTGGCCGCAGTGGCCAATGACTTTCCGCACTTCGTCGGCGCACGAAGAAGGCGGTATTCGCGATTACGACATCCTGACGAAGCGCCTGAACGGCGAGAACGGCAAGCTCAAGAGCCTGACCGCCGTCCGTGTGAACTGGGAGCCGGTCCCAAATGGTGGACGCCCGAAGATGGTGGAGGTTCCTGACTCCGAGTTCACAGTCGAGACGGAGCTGATCTTGCTGGCTATGGGCTTTCTCCACGGCGAACCGGACGGGCTGCTTTCGGACCTCGGCGTTGGGTTGGACGAGCGCGGCAACGTCGCGACCGACAGCAACTTCATGACCTCGGTTGACGGTGTTTTTGCCGGTGGCGACATGCAGCGCGGGCAGTCGCTCGTGGTGCACGCAATCGCAGGAGGCCGCCGAACGGCGCGCGGGGTGGACGCTTGGGTTATGGGCCAGACGTCGCTGCCGCGTGTGACGGGATACGTCCGGGGCGGCGTGTAAGGTCCCGTCCGGGGATTATCGAAACGGGGGAGTGATCGGGTTCCCCAAGAATTGACGTCCACAGGGCGCGTAAGGAGTTCGGGTACGTGCGGACACTCCGCATAGCGCTGGCACAGGTGAACACCGCGGTCGGCGATATCGACGGCAATGCCCGGATGATCATCGACTCGATGGCGAAGGCGCGCGAGTACGGCGCAGAGCTGGTGGTGTTCCCGGAGCTGGCTATTACCGGCTACCCGCCGGAGGACCTTGTACTGCACCGCAGATTTGTCGCCGACAACCTTGCAGCGCTGGACCGCGTGGCCGCAGAGGCCCAGGGCATAGCGGCCATCGTCGGGTTTGTGGACGGGTCGCCTGAACGGGGCGAGCCAGTGTACAACGCCGCGGCTTTCCTGCATGAGGGTGCTATCGCATCCGTGTACCGGAAGATCCACCTGCCCAACTACGGAGTCTTTGACGAGGAGCGCTATTTCGAGCGCGGGGCCGAGTGCCCGGTGATTGATTTCGGCGGTGTCCGGATCGGCATGAGCATCTGTGAAGACGTGTGGGAGCCCGTCGGCCCTGCCGAGGTTGAGCGTGCCTCCGGGGCCGAGGTCAATATCAATATCAACGCCTCGCCTTTTGAACGCAGCAAGGACGGCGTACGCCGGGAGCTAATCGGTGATCTAGCGCGCCGGAACCAGATGTTCGCCTGCTACATAAACCAGGTCGGCGGGCAGGACGAGTTGGTGTTCGACGGCACAAGTCTTGTATACAGCCCCGATGGGTCGCTTATCGCCGCCGGTGAGCGATTCTCCGAGGACCTGCTTGTGGTCGATCTTGACCTCGACCGCGTGTCCGATGTGCGGTCCGGCAGCGCGTGGAACGGACCAAGTTCCAGAGAACTGGCGGCGGTCGGTAACGCCTCGAAACTTTCGTTAAGCCTGGCCTCTTCGTCAGCCCCGGAATCGTCCGCTTCTCACGAGATATCGCCTCCCGCAGAGCTTCTTAGCGAGGAGGCTGAGGTGTACAGGGCGCTGGTCCTCGGGACGCGCGATTACGCCCGAAAGAGCGGCTTTAACAAGGCCGTGATCGCGCTTTCTGGCGGTATAGAT